>CAYNMI010000209.1:0-3245 GCA_964398095.1 uncultured Desulfobacca sp. | reverse complement strand
CTTCCAGCCGCAGCACGCCCTCAATCGCCGCCTCGATCTGGGCGGCCAGCTCCGGCTCGGTCCCCCGGCTCATGGCAATGGCCGCGGCCGGACATTCCGCGGTGCAGACCCCGCAGCCCCGGCAGAGTTCCGGGCGCACCTCCGGCCTCCCATCCGTCAGGGTCACCGCCCCGAAGGGGCAGGTCGTCACGCACGCCAGGCAGCGGCGGCATTTCTCCCGCGTGATCGCGGCCACGATTTCGCCGGCCAGCAGTTCCGTCTGGAAGAGAATCCCCGCGGCCCGAATCGCCGCGGCCTGGGCCTGGGCCACGGTTTCCCCCAGGTCCTTGGGATAGTGGGCCGCACCGCAGAGAAACACCCCTTCGGTGGCCGAGTCCACCGGCCTGAGTTTCTGGTGGGCCTCCTGGAACCAGCCGTTCAGGTTCTGGGCCATCCGGAGCTGATGGGCCACCTGCCCGCTCCCCGCCGCGGGTTCCATCCCCGGACTCAGCACCACCAGGTCCGCGGCCAGGGCCACTTCCCGGCCCAGAAGCTCATCCGCCACCCACACCGTCAGGGGCCGCCGCTTGGCCGCGGCCACCCGGGGCGGCCGCGCCGACTCAAAGGGAATGAACGTCACCCCCTTCTCCTTGGCCTGGGCATAGTAACTTTCCCGAAAACCATAGGCCCGCAGATCCCGGTAGAGGACGGTGATCTCCATCAGGGGATAGCGTTCCTTGAGCAACAGGGCGTTCTTGAGGGCCTGGGCGCAACACACCCGGCTGCAATAGGGGTGCTCCGGCTCCCGGGACCCCACGCACTGAATCATCACCAGGCGCCGCACCTTGGCCAAAGCCAGGTCGCAAAAATTGATCCTGGCCTCCAACTCCCGTTGGGTGAGCACCCGGGGGTCCGCGCCATAGAGATAGCGGCCTTGGGGCCGAAATTCCCGGCCGCCGGTGGCCACCACGATGACGCCGTGGGCCAGTTCCCGCTCCTGGAAGCCGTCCATGGTGGCCCGGCGCACCGTGCTCTGAAACTGCCCCACGTGCCCTTTGACCCGCAACAGTTCGGTCTGGATATGCACTTCAATGTTGGGGTGGTTGTAGACCGCGGCCTGGAGCTCGTGGAGGAATTCCTGGGGGTCCGGGCCTTCCAGGGTAAAAAACAACTCCCGGGCCAGGCCCCCGAGAGCGCTCTCCCGTTCCACCAGATAGGTGTGAAAACCCTGGTCCGCCAGGGTCAGTGCGGCGCTCAGGCCGGCCACCCCGCCTCCCAGCACCAGGGCCCGGGGCACCACCGGAAAAGTCACGGGATTGATGGGCGTCAGCCTGGCCGCCCGGCTGACCGCCATGGCGACGATATCCCCCGCCTTGGCCAGGGCCGCCGCGGGTTCTTCCTGATGCACCCAGGCGCATTGCTCCCTTATATTGGCGAACGCGAAGTAGCCCGGATTGAGGTCCGCACCCGCCAGGACCTCCCGGAACACCTCTTCGTGGGTCCGGGGGCTGCACGCGGCCACCACCACCCGGTTGAGCCCCAGGGACCGGATGGTCTCCCGCATCCGGGTGGTGGATTCCACCGCGCAGGAAAACAGGTTGTCCTCCACGTGGACGACCCCGGGCAACTGCGCCACCGCCGCCGCCAGCTTGGCCAGGTCGATGGTCTTGGCGATATTGGTGCCGCAGTGACAGAGAAACACCCCGATCCGGGGCGGAAAATCCGCCGCCCGGCTGGGTACCGGCTTGGCCTTGGGGGCCCAGGTGCGGCGGGCGGTGGTCAGCAACCGGGAGGCCATGGCCGCCGCGGCGGAGGCGGTGGTCACGGATGCGGCAATGTCCATGGGCTCCCGGGCGGCGCCGCACACCAGCACCCCTGGCCGGGTGGTGGCCACCGGGATCAACGGCGAGGTTTTGAAAAACCCGTGTTCATTGAGTTCCACCCCCAGCCGCCGGGCCAAGGCCGGCAGCCGGTCCCCGCCCCGGAGCCCCATCGCCAGCACCGCCATATCAAAGGCCTGCTCCCGGGGCCGCCCCTGGGCGTCGGTGAAGCGCACCCCCACGCCCCCCTGGGTCCCGGGGGTCACCGCGGTCACCCGGGAGCGGACCAGGCTGACGCCGTGCGCCCGGGCCTGCTCCAGATAGTCGTCATAGCCCTTGCCCTGGGCCCTTAAATCCATATAGAAGATGGTGGATTCCGCCCCCCCGGCGCTGAGTTCCCGGGCCACCAGGGCCTCCTTGAGGCTGGCCATGCAGCACAGGGTCGAGCAATAAGCCGCCCCGGCCTGGGGGTCCCGGGACCCCACGCACTGGATGAAGGCCAGGCGGGCTGGTTCGGTCCGGTCCGACGGCCGCGCCAGCTTGCCGCCGTGGGGGCCGGTGGCGCTCAGCAGCCGCTCGAACTCCAGGCTGGTCACCACGTCGGGATGCCCATAGCCGGGAAAATCCCGGGCCGGCGCCGGGGTCGCGCCCTGGGCCACAATAATGGCCCCCACGGACTCCGTCCATTCCGCCGCCGTCTCCTTGAGATCAATGGCCCCGGCCCGGCAGACCTTGATGCAGGCCTCGCAACTCTTCCCCCGAAACACCCGGCAGGCCTCCGGACTGATACTCGCCGCCTGGGGGATGGCCTGGGGGAAAGGGATGTGAATGGCCTTGGTCCGGCTGAGCCCCAGATTATAAGAATCCGGGATTTTCTGGGGACAGACCCTGACGCAGTCGCCACAGCCGGAGCACTTGCTCACGTCCACAAACCGGGGGCGCCGGCTCAGGAGGACCTGGAAATCCCCGGCCTGGCCCCGGACCTGCAAAACCTGGGTGGAGGTCTGGATCGTGATCAGGGGATGGCGGGAGATCTCCAGCATCCGGGGGCTGAGGATGCACATGGCGCAATCGTTGGTGGGAAAGGTCTTGTCCAACTGCGCCATCAGGCCGCCGATGGACAG
The DNA here is from genome assembly GCA_964398095.1 of uncultured Desulfobacca sp. GTDB lineage: Bacteria > Desulfobacterota > Desulfobaccia > Desulfobaccales > 0-14-0-80-60-11 > 0-14-0-80-60-11. The sequence continues at coordinate 322 of CAYNMI010000209.1, read as the reverse complement.
ACCCGCTTCCACCAGGGTGACCGGCAGGCCCGCGGCCGCCACCTCCAGGGCCGCCTGGATGCCGGCAATGCCGCCGCCCACCACCAGCACCCGGGGGTGGGCCACCCGATCTAATGGCCGGCTAAAGGCCATCGTATGCGCACGCTCCTCAGAACCACTCCGCCAGGGCCGCACCGGGGGATGACGTCGCTCCCGACCCCTGGCCTCGAAAATGTTGCTGCCTCGTTATGCATGATTGCCATGGAGCCATTGCCCAAAGAGCCTCTGGCAAAATTTACTTTTCGCTAAGAATTGTCATTCTGAGGGAGCGAAGCGACCGCAG
>CAYNMI010000208.1:0-4939 GCA_964398095.1 uncultured Desulfobacca sp. | reverse complement strand
AATCCGCGCCTCTATCCTGATTTTAAGTCCAGCTAATTATGAAACGCTCCACTAGAATAATTAAGAGTCGCTTTCGGCTATGCAGGGGCGATTTGAGGCAAAATAATTGGTATTCGATATGGTTATCCTAGCTGTGGCTCAGGTCCCCCGGCTGATCAGGCGGAGGGGGTCAGGGGCCCCAGGGTTTCAATCACCAGGACCGTAGGGCGGGAAAGCGCAACGCATCCCGCCTTTACCGCCTCCCGCCTTCAGCCTTTCACCGGCCCCAGGGTAGAAAGCACCAGGTTTTCGCTGGCCGAATAGGGGTCCAGGCGTTTGGCCAGGATCTCGGCAATGATCCGGTCCAGGCGGCCGTCTGCCTGCATCTGCCGCACCAGGTGCCGGAAGACCCCCTCCTTCAGGAGTTCCAGAAACTCCTGGCGGACCCGGGCGGCCCGGGCCTGGTGCAGGGCCTGGCCCCCATCCCCGGCCAGAAATGCCTGGTGCTCCTTGACCGCGGCCATCAACTCCTCAACGCCCTCGTTGTCCTTGGCCTGGGTCAGGACCACTGGCGCCTTCCAGGCGCTCATCTGCCGGTGGGCCTGCAACTCCAGCATCTGCACCAGGTCCTGGTAGGTGCGGGCCGCGCCCTCCCGGTCGGCCTTGTTGATCACCAGGATATCCGCCACCTCCAGGATGCCCGCCTTGATGGCCTGGATGCCGTCTCCCATGCCGGGCACGGTCACCACCATGGTGGTATAGGCGGTGGCGGCGATCTCCACTTCGTCCTGCCCCACCCCCACGGTCTCCACCAGGACATAGTCCTTGCCCATGGCGTCCAGCACGGTGATCACCGCCCGGGCCGAGGCGGTGAGGCCGCCGAAATGCCCCCGGGTGGCCAGGGAGCGGATGAAGACCCCCTCATCCAGGGCGTGGCGCTGCATCCGGATGCGGTCCCCCAGGATGGCGCCCCCGGAAAAGGGGCTGGTGGGATCCACCGCCACCACCCCGACGGTTTTGCCCTCCTGGCGCAGATACTGGATGAGCCGGTCGGTGAGGGTGCTCTTGCCCACCCCGGGGGAACCGGTGATCCCGATGATATGGGCCCGGCCGCTGTGGCGGTAAAGCTCCTTGAGGATCTCCCGGGCCTCGGGCCGGCCGTCATCCAGGTCCCGCATGAGGCGCGCCGCCAGGCGCACCTCTCCCTGTAAAATGCGCTCTACCACCGCCGGGGTGCGATGCATTATGCCTCCAGTCCGGGGTGGTTCCGGAGCCCGAGAGCCCCCGAGCCGCCCCCACTGCGATTTCTGGTACGGTTTGCGGTTTGCGGTTTTCAGTTAATAAAATAAGAATTGTCAATAATTTATAGATTAAGTCGGTTGCATGTGAAACGGCAAACGGTATGATACATTCCCGAACCCGGGCGCCGCGCCGCCGCTTGCCGGGAAAGTCCCCCCTACTTTATAATTTAGGGACCCGGCATGGCAAAGAAAAAGCGCCGCTGCCGTTGGAATCGGCGGACCGGCCCCGGCCGGCGCGGCCGCGGGCCCGGCGCTTTTGAGAGCTTCGGGGGGATTTTCTGCAAAAAACCGGCCTGCCGATTTGCTCCCAGGCGACTTCTTGAGTAAAATGAAATGAAGGACTTAGCTCCATGCGCAATTCCGTTCAACGGCTCTACCAGCTTTTCAGCCATGAAGACCGGCTCCTGATCCTGATTGATCCCGACCCGGACTCCATAGCCAGCGCCCTGGCCTTGAAACGCCTGCTATGGCATCGCCTGAGCGGCTGCGCCATTGCTCCCCTCCGCCCCATCACCCGGCCCCAGAATCAACGGATGGTCCAACTCCTGAGCATTGCCCTGTCCCCCCTGGAGAAACTCAACCCCGAGGACTACAACCGCAAGGCCCTGGTGGACGGCCAACCGTCCCACCATGAATTATTGGGGCCGTATCACTACGACGTGATCATCGACCATCACCCCCGGGTGCCGGAAACCCGGGCCCGGTTGGTGGATATCCGCCCGGAATACGGCGCCACCGCCACCATTATGACCGAGTACCTCCGGGAGGCCCGGATCAAGCCCTCCCTGAAGCTGGCCACCGCCCTGTACTACGGCATCAAAACCGATACCGCCAACTTTGAGCGGCCGGCCACGGAAGCCGACGTCCGGGCCTTCCACTACCTGTTCGGCTTCACCCGCCGACCCCTGGTGCGGCGCCTGGAGTTCGCCGAATTCAACATCCCCATGCTGGGCTACTTCCAGCAAGCCCTGAACCGTTTCCGCATCCGGCACACCCGCCTCTATGCCTTTCTGGGACCGGTGAACACTCCGGACATCCTGGTGATCCTGGCGGATTTCTTCCTCCGGGCCGGGGAAATCTCCTGGACCATCGTGGGAGGCATCTATCAGGACAAGCTGGTGGTCATCTTCCGGAACGACGGCCTCCGGAAGAATGCCGGGCGCCTGGCCCTGCGGGCCTTCGGCAAGCTGGGCTCCGCCGGGGGCCACGCCGCCAGCGCCCGGGCCGAAGTGCCCCTGGACCACACCGACATGAGCCCCATCGCCCGCTGGCAGGAATGGCAGGACTTCATCATCCACCGGGTGGAGCACCACGGCCATCTGCATCCCGCCAAGCCGGCGGAAAATTCCGTTTAGGATTGCCTCCCGGAGAGATGGGGCGCCAATATTTCCCCGGCTGGGGCAGAGGTGCACCGGCGCGGGTCGCGCCCGGTCCCGGTCTAGGCCGGCGACACGGTTTTGGGGTAATTTAGTCTCTTAAGGCACAATTAAGACTCAAGATTTATGGTATTTTAATAAATAATATCAGGCAGTTCTTTCATCAGGGGGCGGAATTGCCGCGCCAAAGTGACCATTTTCCCCTACCCCTGCAGGTCCCCACCCTGCCCCCAGCTATCAACTTCTGAGCCAGAAAGTTTCACCCAGCAGCAGCATCCTTAATCAAGGACCTAATTTTATGAATGAATTCTATAAATATCTTATAAAAATATTATCAATAAAAAGATTATATATTACATTTTTCTCTTGCCTAATTAGACACATTATTATAAAAAAAATCGTAAAAGGCTGACAAAACCAGACAGGGGCTGACCGCCGGCCTTGCGGAGGCCTCCCGGGGGGGCTTACCCCGGGGCCGGGGACCGACGCGGGGCGGAAAATTAGCCACCCCCAGATGGCCGCAGCCTCCAGGTTTCGAAACTTGACAGGCAAAGGTGTGGCCAGATCGACGCCGTTAGCCTCTGCCGCAGTTGTCCTCAGGTGGGCCCCGAAATCCCTGGTCCCTTAGGTGGCCTCACCGTGGGCCCTGGCCGGCGCGGCTTGCGGCGTCCCCTGGTCTCGGGCCGGGAAATTTCTCCGTGACCTATCCTTGATATGGCAAAATTAATAATTAATTATTTAGTAAGATAGACAAAGAAAGCCAACTATTTCCCTCATCCTGGTGGCGGCAATGTGGGTCAAGAGAGAAGCTTTCCTCTTAACTTTTTCGGTTGCAAAGATCCCCCCTGCAAGGCTCTCCTGCGCGGGCCAGCACCTGGCCAAACCTTATCCCTGCTAATCGTGGACCCGAAATTATGAAGATTAATCATGAAATATTTCACCAAATAATTCTAAAAAAGGTATTAATCCTTTTTTTAAATTATATTGAATAGTTAGATAATCTACCTTATACTACCGTTAAGCAGATTAATAAACTTTAAATCATTGTGCAGTGGTTGTGCGTAACGCTCATCAATGGAGTACTCCCGGCGCCTCGGGGTTTTGGACTCACCCGGTCTGTAAAGTTACACGCCCCGAGACTGGCAACCGGGATATATTTTTCTCAACGCGAAGGAGGTATGTGCGACCATGGCAACGTCACGATCCCCCGCCATAGTTGTCCTCAGGTGGGCCAAAAAATCCCTGGTCCTTTTGCTGGCCTCAGTTTGGGCCCTGGCCCTGGCCGGGCCCGCCGCCGCCGATACCATCACCTTATCTGCGGGAACCATTTCCCAAATCATCCTGAGCACGGGCGATGTCTTCTCCGATGCCACCTACAATTATGGCATCGACCGAGTCTACATAATGCCCGTCGTCTCTGGTGGCACCGTAACTTTTGACTCCGGGTCAGCCAGCGGCGCCTCGCTGGGAAGCTATTTGGCGTTGGGCTCCTCATCAGGTTACTACAAATTTGATGGCAGTGGCGGCGACCCCCTTAACCTGATCATGGATAGCCTCAACCCGGTGACTAACTTCCCAATTGCACTCACATCCGGAGGCCAAACGATCGGCAAGGTCGATCCCAGCGCTTACTTCACGGTTAACTTCACCGTAGCCGGCGGCACTTACCTGAATCAATTTTATTTCCTGGTGGATGGTTATCAGTTTCTGGGGACTGATGCAGGTGCGAGTTATGCCAGTAATTTTTGGAGCTTTACCGAGAATGCTGGTTCTCCTGGTTCTCCTGGTGGCCAGGGATTTGCCCACAACGATAACTTAGGCTACCTGGCCCCCATCCCCCTCCCCAGTTCGCTCCTGCTTCTGGGCTCCGGCCTGTTGGGGCTGCTGGGTTTCGGGCGGAGGAAGTTGTTTTCCCGCTGAACCGCGACTGGGGACGGCGGCGGCGCCACCTGAATGAAGCAACGCCGTGCCGTCGATCAGGCTGTGCAGCCGCCCCGAGAGCATACCGGGCAACGGCAACGCTTGGAGAACACCATGAAAAAGCCTAGTCTGTTAGTGATCCTGTTGGTGGCGGGGGCCTTTTCCCTGATTATCCAAGGCCCCGCGTCGGCCACTCTCATCACCATTAACAACTATTCCTTTGAGAGCCCCACGCTTGCTGACGGTGCAGCGACCAGCGGCAGCATTCCGGACTGGACCATTGTGACCGGCAGCGCGGGAGTCTGGAACCCAACCGCCACCAATTATCCAGGCGGGGTTCCCGACGGCAATAATGTCGCCTAT
>CAYNMI010000207.1:2210-4949 GCA_964398095.1 uncultured Desulfobacca sp. | reverse complement strand
TGCCCCGGGTAGTGGTGCTGGCGGTCGCTCAAGCCCACCAGTTCCAGGACCAGGTCCACGTGCTCCTGGCGCTCCCGGCGGGACAACCGGGTGAGGAGCAGGGGCAGTTCGACGTTTTCAAAGGCCGTGAGCACCGGGATGAGGTGATAGAACTGGAACACGAAGCCGACGTTGGCGGCCCGCCAATCCGCCAGTTGGGCCTCGGTGAGGCCGGGGAGGTCGATGCCGTGCACCGTAAGGGTGCCGGAGTCGGGGCGGTCCAAGCCGGCGATGAGGTTGAGGAGGGTGGTTTTGCCGGACCCGGAAGGGCCCATGAGGGCCATAAATTCGCCGGCCCGGATGGTGAGGCTGATATCCTGGAGGACCGGCAGGACCTGGTTGCCCCGGCGATAGGATTTATTGAGGTGGACGATCTCCACCACCGGGGCCGGGGCGCGGGCCGGGGGCGCGGTCATGGCGCTTTGACTTTCACCCGGGAGCCGTCGTGCAAGTCGGCGGGGGGGGTCAGGACCACCCGGTCGCCTTCCTTGAGGCCGCGCTTGATCTCCACCAGGTCGTTCAGGGTGGCGCCCGGTGTGATGGGAACCAGTTTTACGCGGTTGCCGGCTACCCGGAAGCTGTAGGTCCGGCCTTTCCGGGTAATAAGGGCGCTCTTGGGCATGATGAGCTGGGGCCGGCGGGCCGCGGGGTCCAGGGGTTTGGAGAGAAAGGCCACCTTGGCGCTCATCTCCGGCAGGATGCGGTCGTCGGACTCTAAAAATTTCACCTTGGTGAGCACGGTGGCCTTGGTGCGGTCGGCGGTGGGGACGATCATGTGGACTTCGCCGGCAAAGCGCCGGTCGGGGATGGCGTCCAGGGAGATTTCACAGGGCTGCCCCAGGCGGACCTTGTCCAGGTTGGATTCCGCCACATCCACTTCCACCATCAGGGAGTGGAGGTCCGCGATGGTCACCACTGCGGCCCGGGCATTGGCCGCGGCGCCGAAGGGTGCCACCACTTCCCCGACGTCGGCGTACTTGGAGGTCACCACCCCGTCAAAGGGACCGCGGATGTACGTATAGTCCAGGGAGGCCTGGGCATTGGCCAGACCGGCCCGGGCCACCTTGATGCGGGCCTGGGCCGCGGCCACCCCGGCCCTGGCCTTGGCGTAGCGGGCCACGGCGGTATCGAAGTCCTCTTTGGCCACCAGGTCCTGCTGCACCAGGGTTTTATAACGGCGATAGTGCAGCTTCGCGTCCACCAGTTCCGCCTGGGCGGTACCCAGGTCGGCTTGGGCCTGCTTCACCTGGGCCTCGGCCTGGTCGCGGGCGGCCACCAGGTCCTCATTCTCCAGAGAGGCTATGATCTGGCCCTTCTTGACCCGGCTGCCTTCCTCCACCCCCAGGAAGACCAGGCGGCCGGTGCTCTTGGAGGAGACCGCGGCCTTGCGTTGGGCCACCACGTAGCCGCTGGCGTTGAGGACGGTGTAGGCCTGGGCCGGATAGAGGCGGGCCACCACCGCGGTGCTCACCTCCACCGCGGGTTTCAGGGGACCCCAGAGGTAGAGCCCCAGGAGCACCAGCAGGGCCCCACCCAGGAGAATCAGGAGGATGCGGGTCCGGGAGACGGCCGCCACAGGGGGGCGATCTTCCCCCGGCCGCGGTATGCGGAGTCGCTCAAGATCAGGAGACACGGCCTGGGGTCCTGAAAAGAATTTGGGCCGGCCGCGCCCAGCGGAACGGCAGGCCCTACCAGTTTAGCAAATCTCACGGCGGGAGGCAATTTTCCAGAGGACGGCGCCGGCTTTCCAGGCCAGGCAGAAATCCGGCCCAGGCTGGAAAACCTGTGCCACCGGAATCTCTTGAGAATCAAGCTCGGCAATACTGAGGGCTAAGGCTCAGTCCATGGGGGGAGGGGGGATGGAGATGGCACTACCTCACGGCCGGCACGAAAAAATTTTCCGGCTCAATGCAGCACCCGGGGCTTGGGGGCCGGCAGCCAGAAATGGTCGGGTTGGGGCGGCTCTTCCGGGAGACCGGGGGAGCGGCGCGGCGATCCCGGCCGGGTGACGGTGGAAAGGGCCAGGAGCGAATTCCGCAGGTGGTCCAATTCTTCCAACAACGCCTCCAGGGCCACCACCAGGGACTCCTGGTAATTACCCTGATCCAACAATCTCCGGGCCTGCTCCATCTTGATGAAGCTCGGAGGGGGGCTCGATTTATCTTGCATCATCCCACCTCAATATCCTGAAATCTTGGGGTTAGGCGCAACCGGCAGGCTTCTGGTGGTTCAGTTTTCGTGACAGACGGCAACGCCCGGACCGCGGGCGAATTCTGACGATCTAGGGGAGCAAAGACTATACCATCAAGCCGCGACTTATAATTATTCTAATAAAATTTAGCTCTTACCTCTTAAGTTTTCTTAAAGATATTCCGAAAGAGGGTAAAGGTTAATGAACGGTTTGGTGGGATATTTAAACACCGTGGTGATTTAGCGCGGCCTGGCCAGGTTCATTTTCTGGGACAACCCGCCGTATCTTGACCCGGTTGGGCTGGGACGGACCGGTGGGGGCCCTGCGGAAGAGGGTGAAGATTTAAGACCTCTACGAAATTCCCTAGTGTCATCCTGAACGCAGCGAAGGAGCTCGTATTTACAGGTAGTTATGAGATTCTTCGGTCGCCTTGCTCCCTCAGAATGACAGATGCGGGAGACTTTTGCAGAGATCTCGATTTTGCAAAGAAAACCTTGGGGCCGCCAGGC
>CAYNMI010000207.1:0-2110 GCA_964398095.1 uncultured Desulfobacca sp. | reverse complement strand
CGGCTGCGGCGTCCTGGTCTTGGCGGGGCCGGGTTCTTGGCCCAGGAAGACGTCGGCTCCCTTGCCTTTGGGGGCGCGACGTTTCTTGACCGGCGGGCGGTCCGCCTCGCCCAGGAAAATATCGGCTCCCCTACCTTTGGGGGGTGGGCGCCTGGTCATCGGCCAACACCTCCTGGGCCAGCCGGCGGTAAGCCTGGGCCCCCTCCGAGTCTTTGGCGTACCGGAGGAGGGGCTGACCCGCCCGGGAAGCTTCCGGGAATTTGATGGTGCGTTTAATCACCGTGTCATAGAGCTGGGCCCCGAAGACCCGTTGGAGTTCTGCCAGGACTTCGGTGGCATGAAGGGTCCGGCTGATATGCATGGTCCGGAGAAACTTGACCTGCAGGCCGGGATTGCCCTTTTTCTGGACCTTCCGGATGATCCTCTGGAGTTGCGTCAGGCCGCGCAGGGCCAGGTACTCGGTCTGAACCGGGACCATGACCTTATGGGCGGCCATGAGGCTGTTGGTGGTGAGCACCCCCAGGCTGGGAGGGCCGTCCACCAGGATATAATCGTAAGGCCGGGTGATCAGATTCAGGTTCTCTTTAAGGGTGCGGTCCCAGCCGATCTCGCCGATGAGTTCGGCTTCGGCCCCGGCCAGGTCGAGATTCGCCGGAATCAGGTCCACCCCCGGGGTGCCGCTGGGGACGATGGCGGCCTCCATCTCGATACTTTCGGGCCGGATCAGAAAATCGTAACTGGTGAGCTCGAAGGCATCGGGGTCCAGGCCGGAACTCACCGTCAGACCGGCCTGGGGGTCCAGGTCGATCATGAGGACCCGGAGTCCGGCTTCGGCCAGGGCCGCGGCCAGGCAGGCGCAGGTAGTGCTCTTGCCTACTCCCCCTTTTTGATTGGTGATGGCATAGATGTGGGCCATTGGACCCACCTTAATGCAATTGCGGAATTACTGTCAAGCGCTTATCGACCTGGACGCCGGGGAGCAGCCCCAATGAGGGAAAAAGGGAGTTCACCGTCTCCCGCCTGCGGCTCTGAGGAATAATGCGGGGATTTTTTCAGGAAGGGGGTAGGGTTTAATACGGAGTTGCACTCAAACTATTTTTTGCAGCCGGAGGCTTTAGTTTACTCCTGCACAGGCGAGACGCCTGTGCCACCGGTTTGACTACGGAAGCAACGGCGCCGGGGCCCCCTTAGATCAAGGCCATAACCATGGATTGCAGCGCGGTTTCCATCACGGCGCGGGCCAGCACGGCAACCAGGCCATCTCCCTGGCCAGCCGGGACCCGGGCGGTTTTTTCGAGATAGCCGGCGTCCTGCAGCAGGTTAAAGATCCGGTCCTGGGAAATTTGGCGCGTATCATAGAGGATGAGGACGTTGCCGGTAATATGGTTGGCGTTCACTTCATCAATGCCGCGGGACCTGAGCAAGTATCCGGTTACCTCCCCGGCGGTGGCCGGGGAGCCTTTCACACCGGTAATTTTGATCCTTATCCGGCCATCCAGGGCATGTAAGTAATCGGTCATGTCTATCTTTCCCCCCAGGATTATTTTCTCTCTAATTATTCCTCCCCTTAATTAAGATAAAATTATCTTATTGTTAAAATTAGGTTAATTCTTTCAATCCCAAGGTAACGTTGCCGGAACAGGTCAGAGAGAATTCAAGATATGGTAAAACTGGTTTTTATTATCCTCCAGAAGGGCGTTCATGATCTTAAATTGAGACTTCGGTTCTGAAACACCATTTTGTCAGCCGGGGCGCCGCGCAGAGTCTCGTATTTACTTATAGTTATGAGATTCTTCGGTCGCTTCGCTCCCTCAGAATGACAGGTAAGGGGACTTTCGCAGAGGTCTCAATTTGTTGATGGTAAAGAAAGAGATGGGCGGCGGCGTTCCGTCTGACCTGCTCCGGCGGCGGCAGGTCTTGAAGCTGCTTGAAGTAATGAGGCGTTATACCGTCTTCTGTTGAAAAGGCAACAAACTATCTCTATAAGCGACTGATATTTATTATTGATTTAACCCAGAACGGCGTTACTCGAACCGGGAGGTATCCAGGAACTCCCGGGCCTTTTTGATCAGGTCCATGGGTCGGAAGGGCTTGGTAATGAAAGGCTGGC
>CAYNMI010000206.1:0-4949 GCA_964398095.1 uncultured Desulfobacca sp. | reverse complement strand
CAAGTGCTCTTCCAGCTGAGCTACAGCCCCACGTGCCAATAAGTAGTTAACAAAACCGGGGCGGCCTGTCAAGTCCTGGCGCGGCAAATTTCTCGGACCGGCGGGCGGGTCCTGAGGTAACCTGCCGCAGGCGCCGCCCGCCGGCGCGCGGCAGTACCATTTTTGATTGAAGTTCTGGTATAATGCCAAGCAAAGTCAGCCTCGCCATTACCGGGGAGCAGTTCCGCATGGGTATGTGGCCCACCCTTAAATTATGAAAAGTCGTGGGACGGGCGTCCTCGCCCGCCAATCTCGTCTGGTGCGTGGCGGGCACCCGGCATTAACTTTGAACTTTGAACCTTGAACCTTGAACTTTTCAAGCCAGAGGCAGAGGGCCGCGTGGCTGACCGGCCTGGCCTGCCGCAGATGACGCCCCCGCCCGGGGCCGGAAAGGACAGGGAACCCACATAGTCGCACGGCTCAACGGAAATCGGCGCACTGAGGCTCAGAGGCCGGCGCCGGGTCCAGCCCCGGTCAGGCGCCTTAAGGTCATGCAGCTCCTGGCGACCATGCCGGTGGGCGGGGCGGAAGACCTGGTGGCCGCCATCGTCCGGGGGCTCGACCCCCAACGGTTCGCAGTCACGGTGGCCACCCTGGGCCCTCCCGGCCCCGTGGGCCAGGAACTTCGGGCCCAGGGCTATGAGGTGGCCAGCCTGGGGCTGGATATCAAGCGCGCCGCCGCCGTGCGGGTGGCGAGGGCCGTGCGGGAGGTGCTGCAGGCCGGCCGCCCGGACATCCTCCATACCCATCTCTATCACCCCAACCTGTATGGCCGGCTGGGGGCGTTGGGGCTGGGGCTGTCGGGCGTGGTGGCCGCGGTGCACAATTCCTACACCCGGGTGAAATTTCACCGCCGGGTATGGAATTTTCTCCTGAGCTGGACCACGGACCGGGTGCTGGTGGGGAGCCCCCAGGTATGGCAGGACGTGCGCCGGTACGACGGGGTGCCCGCCGCCCGGGTGCTGCTCATGCCCTACGGCATTCCCCTGGCCGAACTGGATACTTTATTGAGCCGGGAGGCGGCCCGGGAGCGGCTGGGGATAGCGGGGGGCCTGGTCATCGGCGCGGTGGGCCGCCTGGAGGAGCAGAAAGGCCATACCCACCTGCTGGCGGCGCTGCCGGCGGTGCGCCGGGAGATCCCTGACCTGGTGGTGCTTCTGGTGGGGGAAGGCCGGCGGCAGGAGGATTTAAGGCGTCAGGTGGAGGACCTGGGCCTTCAGGACACCGTGCGGTTTCTCGGCACCCGCCGGGACCTGCCGGAAATTTTCCGGGCCTTGGACCTCTTCGTGCACCCGTCCCTGTGGGAGGGCCTGCCTCTGGCCCTGTTGAAGGCCATGGGCGCGGGTCTCCCGGTGGTGGCCACCCGGGTGAGCGGCTCCCGGGAGGTCATCGTGGACGGGGTCAACGGTTATTTGGCGCCGCCGGGTGACCCCGGGGCCCTGGCCCGGGCCATCCTGGACCTCCACCGCCAACCGGAGGCGCGGCGGCGTCTGGGGGAGGCGGCCCGGCGCAGAGTGGCGGCAGATTATTCCCTGGAGGCCATGTTGACCCGGCTGGAAGAACTGTATCTGGACCTCTGGCGGCGGCGCCATCCTGGCTCAACCGGATAGCGTGCCCGTAAACTAAGAAATTGTTATGCCTGGTAAAGCCCCACACAAGTCTTATGCCATCCTGCACACCGAGGCCTCCCTGGGTTGGGGCGGGCAGGAGAAGCGCATCCTGGTGGAAGCCCTGGCCATGCGGCAGCGCGGCCACCGGCCGGCCTTTGCCTGTGACCCCCGGGGGGAGTTGTGCCGGCGCGCCCAGGAGCAGAATTTCCCGGTGACCCCCCTGGTCTTTGGCGGCCGGCACAATCTGACGGCCTGGATGAGTCTGCGCGGGCTCTTGGGCGCCGCGGCAGTGGACATCCTGAACACCCACAGTTCCCTGGATTCCTGGGTAGGAACCCTGGCCTGGCGCAGCCTGCCCACCCGGCCGCTGCTGGTGCGGACCCGGCATCTGTCCACCCGGGTCAAGGACAACCGCCTCACCCGGTGGCTTTACCAGACGCCGGCGGCTATCATCACCACCGGGCAGATCACCAAGGCGCTGATCATGGAGCGCCTGGGGGTGCCGGCCCGCCGCATCTTTTCCATCCCCACCGGGGTGGAGCTCATGGAATTTTTCCCCCGGGAGAAAAGCCGGGAATTGCTGGATCAATTGCAGATTCCGCCGGATGCCTTCATTTTCGGCAGCGTGGCGGTGCTGCGCTCCTGGAAGGGGCATCTCTATCTCCTGGAGGCACTCCAGGAACTGATTCAAGGGGGCGCCCGTGCCTTTCTGATCCTGGTGGGGGAGGGCCCCTACCGGCCGGTGATCGAAGAGAAAATTGCGCAACTGGGCATCCAGCACTGGGTCCGTCTGGCGGGTTTCCGGGACCAGGTGGCGCCGTGGTTGGCCCTGATGGACGTGTTTGTCCTGGCGTCCTACGCCAATGAAGGGGTGCCCCAGTCTCTCCTCCAGGCCCTGGCCATGGCCCGGCCGGTGGTGGGCACCGCGGTGGGCGGCATTCCGGAAGTGATCGTGGAGGAGGACACCGGCCTCTTGGCGCCCCACCGGGATCCCCGGTCCCTGGCCCAGGCCATGGGGCGGCTGATGGCTGACCCGGACTACCGCCGGGAATTGGGGCGCCGGGGGCGGCAACTGGTGCTGGAACGGTTTTCCCTGGAGCAGATGGCTGCCGAAATTGAAACAGTCTATGAGGTGTTGCGGGGCCACGGGGCAGGGGAGGGTGAGGGATGACCGCCGTCCAGGGGTCCTTGCGCCGGCAACTTGGGACCGCGGTCCCGCGGGTATGAATTTCTTCCTGGCTTACCACTGGCTGTTCCTGGCTATTGCCGCGCTGCTGCTCCTCTGGGGAGCCTCCCTGGTGGCGGTGCGCCTCTGGACCCGGCATCAGGTGATCAAGGCCCTGATGCAGCAGGCAGGGGACCCGGAGGAGGTCAGGATCAACCTGCCGGAGGCCCGGCCCGAAGACCAGGCGGCCCTGGCGGTCATCCGGCGCTACCGCCGCTGCTACCTGCTGAAATGGTGGCCGGGGACCATTATTTCCTTCAAGGCCATCAACGACCTGTCCCTGGAACTGATCAAAGAGATCGCCCGGGTCTACCATCCCGACGACGAGCGCCCGGAACTCAAGGCCTCCCTGGCCGACCTGGTGGCGCTCCATAACCGGGTGGGCACCCGGCTGGCGGCCTGGCTGGAAACCATGCCCATGCGGCCGTTCAAGGATGTGGAACTGGCGACGGTGGTCAAGTATCACGAGATGTATCAAAGCCTCAAGAACTATTGGGGCTACGCCTTCATCAAGCGCCACCATCTGGACCAAGCGGCGCGCTGGGGCTGGACCGCGGTGAATTACGCCAACCCCTGGCACTGGGGCCGCAAGGCCGCCTACCACGGGGGCAAAGAGGTGGCGGCCCGGCTCTTCATGGCCCGGATTGTCGATCTGGTGGGAGAAGAGGCGGTGCGGATCTACGGCCGGGGGCAAGTCCTTGAAGAGAAACGGCGAGTCCGGACCCGGGCCGCCAAGGATCAGGCCGCGGTGCCCCCGGTGGGGCAGCCTTGATGGCGGCGCCTGGCGGCAACTGGCTGGTGCGGAGCCTGGCGGCCCTGTGGTACCGCCTGGATCGACGGCACCGTAAGATCACCCTGGCCAACCTGGAGTTTGCCTACGGTCCGGGCCTCAGCCCCGGGGCGCGGGAGCGCCTGGCCCGGCAGGTCTTCTGTCACTTCGTGCGCTTCGCCTGGGAAATCCTGGAATTGCTCCTGGCCCCGTTGCCGGTTATCCGCCGGAAAGTGGTCATCGTCGGGGAGGAACATATTGAGGCGGCCCTGGCCCAGGGCCGGGGCATGGTGGCCATTGCCGCCCACGCCGGCAACTGGGAGTACACCGTGATGGGCTACGGGCTGCAATGCCGGCCCGTGGCGGTGGTGGGCCGGGAACTGGACCACCCGCTGGCGGCCCGGCTGGCCCGGTATCTGCGGCAGCGGGGCGGCAATTTCATGGTGGGTAAACAGAAGGGCATGAAGGGGATTATGGGACACCTGCGGCAGAACCGGGTGGTGGGGATCGTCATCGACCAGAACACCACCACGGAAGGGGGGCTGCTGGTGGACTTTTTCGGCAAGCCGGCCCGCACCACGCCGGTGGCGGCGCTCCTGGCCCGGCGGGGGGTGCCGGTGCTGCCCACCCTGTCCCGGCGCCTGCCGGACGGACGGCACCTTATGGTGATCTTGCCGCCGCTGCCCCTGACGAAAACCGCGGACGCCGAGACCGACATCCGGCGCCACCTGGAGGCCCAGAGCCGGGCCCTGGAGGCCTGGGTGCGGGCCGAACCCGCGCAGTGGCTCTGGCTGCACCGGCGCTGGAAAAACCAGTTTCCGGAGATTTACTCGTAAAACCATCAGCAGTCAGCAAAAGCCGGGAAGATCGAAGACCGAAAACGGAAAACGGAAAACGGAAAACGGAAAACAATTCTTCGCTTTTGCCTTGTAGGGGGAGAACATGACCAAAGTTGATGAAACCTTCCTGGCGGCCTTCAAGGAGCGGGTGGCGGCCCAGGAGATCAGCAAATTCTGGCAGATGGAACTGGAAGAGGTGGGGCCGGGCCGGGCCCGGGTGTCCATGGTTTGCCGGCCGGAGATGGCCAACATCCTGGGAATGGTCCACGGCTCGGCCATTTTCAGCCTGGTGGACGAGGCCTTTCAGGCCGCGGTGAACGGCCACGGCACCGTGGCGGTGGCCCTGAACATGAACCTCACCTTCCACGCGGCGCCCAAGATGGGGGAGCGCCTCACCGCCGCCACCCGGGAACTCCACGCCGGCCGCCGCACCGCCACCTATTTCATCGAAGTGACCAACCCCCAGG
>CAYNMI010000205.1:0-4957 GCA_964398095.1 uncultured Desulfobacca sp. | reverse complement strand
ACCGTGGTGGCCCTCTTCCTCCTGTCCCTGAATCTCTACCTCATACCCTGGAGCCAGGGCCAACTCGATCTGTTCTGGCAGACCCAGGTGGACAAGAAGCCGCCCCGCAACCTCCACAATCTGGAACACTTTTGGTACAAGGGCGACCAGGCCATTTATAACATAGTCATGTTTCGGAAAGATATTCAGACGTTGGAAGGGGTAAAAATTTATCTCTTCGATCGCCAGTTTCACCTGGTGCAGATCATTGCCGCGGCCCGGGCCCAGTGGCAGGGCGACCACTGGCGGTTCTATGAGGGTTATGTGCAGTTCTTCGGCCCCAGCGGCGTGGTCACCGGCGAAAAGTTCCAGCAGCGGGACCTGGTGCTCACGGAACACCCCAAGGACTTCGCCGACCTGGAAAAAAAAGTTACGGAAATGGATGTGAATGAACTCTACCGCTATGTCAATCGCCTGGAACGGGACGGCTATAAATCCACCCCTTACCGGGTGGACCTCTACAGCCGCTTTTCCCTGTCGTTGACCCCTTTGATCCTGGTGATTCTGGGTCTGGGTCTGGCCTTGCGCCATGAACAGATCCACCTCACTTCCATGGTGGCGTTGGGTTTGGGGCTCATTTTCGGCTACTGGCTGTTTTTCGGATTTTGCGCTTCCTTCGGCCACGCCGGCAGCATCCCGCCGCTGCTGGCCGTCATCGCCCCCCACCTGGCCTTCGGCGCCTTGGCCGTAACGCTGCTGCGCCGAGTGACCAGATAACCCGACCTCTGGTTAAAGAAATCTACGAAATTTTAATCTCCCCCTATCTCGCCGGCGGTGGCATGATGATATGACGGATTTCCCCGGCTATGAGGATGGAGACCTGAATGCCGCCAATCTCAACCGCTGTAACTAAAAGAGTCGTTATTTAGACTAGTTAAACAAATTCTGGGTAGAACTCCGGCGGGTCGGCGCCGCCACCTCTGGGGTTCGAGGCCGATACTTTTGAGAAATGTAACGATAGGCTAAGGATTTTTTAATATTTTCTATTGTCATCCTCCGGCCTTTTGTGCTATCAAGGGGAAACTGCAACCTCAGGTGGACTCGGGCTTTGAGAATAAATCTCGGCCCGCCACCCGGGGGAAAAAACAAATTAAAAGGGGGGATGGGCGTCGGGGTACCCGTTTTCCGAATTCCACGCGTTTCTTAAAAGGTTAGATAGTCAACCGCAAACCAGGAGGAAGGGAGAGAGATTATGACCAAAGCAGAATTGATTGCGCAAGTGGCGGGAGAGGCTCAGGTAAGGAAGGTGGATGCGGAAAAAGCTATCAACAGCTTGATCAGGATCGTTTCAGAGGCTCTCAAGTCCCAGGGACGTTTGGCTTTGGCGGGCTTTGGCACCTTTATGGTGACGGAGCGGAAGGCCCGGGAAGGCCGGAATCCCCAGACCGGCAGCCCCATTAAGATTCCCGCCACTAAGGTGGTGAAATTTAAACCGGGAAAACAACTGAAAGATTCAGTCAAGTAGAGAGCCAGGTCCAGGGCCGTCCCGACTGTGTCCCCAGGCGCAAGTCTTAGGGGAAGGTGGCGGATTAAGATCGGGATCTCATCCGGCTCCCCCCGGTAGAGCCCGGCAAAGGTGGAACGGCCTCCTGGCGCAGCCTCCTTCAAGGTAAAGGGAATCAGCGGCAAGTCCGGCGATGCTGATGCGTCTCGCGGTTTAAGGGGCGTGTCTGCCCTGAAGATTTCTAAGAAGAACTAATATTTTTTCGGCAGGGTTGAGCGCCCTCCTATGAGTTGAGTGGTCACCTCGGAGAATTCCGGAAAAACTGCCAGCAACTGCATGGTGTGACATTACCGGGTGAACCACAGGTCAGCCTGAGGCGGCTCGTTGACCCGGCCATAACCCCCACAGCCCCATCATCGATCGGTTTAGTTGAGAGAATGATGCGAGGGCGGGAAAGCACCGGTTCCCGCCCTCACGTTATTTTTCAGTCCGCCATAACCTCTTCCAGGGCGGCCATGAGGGCCTCCTGATCCCCCGGCAGCATGGTGCGCAGATCCAGCCGCAGCACTCCGTGTTCCACCCGGCTGATGACCGGCGTGCGGGCCTGGCGGAGCCGGGCTTCCAGTTCCTGGGGGGCCAGAGGAGGCACGGTGAGGGCCAGGGCCCGGCTGGGCAGGGGCGCCTGGGGCAGGGAGCCGCCCCCGGCCCGGCCTTCGCTGGGCACCACCTCCACCTGCAGTCGGTTTCCGAAGCGGCGTTTAAGCTTCCGGGCCAGGGCCCGGGCCCGGCGGTCCAACTCCGCCACCGGTTGGGTGAGCATCCGGAGAGTGGGAATTTCGGCCAGGGCCCGGGGTTCCTCCAGATAGAGGCGCAGCGTGGCCTCCAGACCGGTCAGGGTCATCTTGTCGGGGCGCAAGGTCCGGGTCAGGGGATTTTTTCGCAAGGCGTCCACCACTTCCCGGTTGCCCAGAACCAATCCCGCCTGGGGTCCGCCCAGGAGCTTGTCACCGGAAAACAGCACCAGATCGGCGCCGGCCTTCAGGGTCTCCTGGACCGTGGGTTCGTGCTCCAGGCCATACTTGCTCAAATCCACCAGGCAGCCGCTGCCCAGGTCTTCCACCACCAAAAGCTGGTAACGCCGTCCCAGGGCCACCATCTCCGCCAGGTCCACTTCGTGGGTGAAGCCCACGATGCGGTAATTGCTGGGATGGACCTTCAGGAGCATGGCGGTCTCCGAGGTGATGGCCTGTTCGAAATCCCGGAGGTGCGTCTTATTGGTGGTGCCTACTTCCCGGAGGATGGCGCCGCTGGCCGCCATAATTTCCGGCATACGGAAAGAGCCGCCGATCTCCACCAGTTGGCCCCGGGAGATGACCACCTCTTTGCCCCGGGCCAGGGTGTTGAGGGTCAGGAGGACCCCGGCGGCGTTGTTGTTGACTACCAGGACGCCCTCGGCGCCGGTGAGTTCCTTGAGCAGCCCTTCCAGGTGATCCTGGCGGGAACCCCGCACCCCTTGGGCCAGGTCGTACTCCAGGGTGTTGTAGCAGCAGGCCGTCTCGATTAATTGGGCCAGGCAGGCATTTCCCAGGGGGGAGCGCCCCAGGTTGGTGTGGATGACCACGCCGGTGGCGTTGACCACCCGGCGCAGCGACGGTTTGGCCGCGGCGGCCAGGGCCTGTTGGAGGTCCCGGAGCAGGGCGGCATCATCCAGTGCGGCCGGCAGCGCTTCCGGGGCGGTCGCGTTGATGACCTGCCGCTGGTCAGCCAGGACCTGCCGGACCACCGCGGCGGCCAGGGACCGGGGCAAAGAGTCGACGGCCGGGGCCAGTTCCGGGCGGCGCAGCAGGTCGTCCACCTGGGGCAATTGGCGCAGCAGCGTGGCGCGCTTCGGGTCCATAATGTGCTCCTTATGCCCAGGAATATGCCACCGCCGGGCGGCTCTGTCAAATGAAAGGAGGCCGGCCTAATTGAGGTTCTGGTCAGATGCTGATGCCAAGGAAGATAATTCAAACTCCAGGGTGCGGGCATTCCGGCGGGCCTGCCTGTAGGCCAGGATGACCTGGCGCTCATAGTCGGGCGTGCAGGTGGCGTTATAGACGTGCAACACCCGGTGGATATTCCCGTGGTATTTGTGCAGCAGCCGGGCCAGGACGGCGGCGCCGCCCATGATATTCTCCCGGGGGTTGTGGGCGTCCACCCCATACTCTTTAGCGGTGTCCTTTTGCAATTGCATCAGGCCATAGCACGTCCCCGATTTGGCATGAGGGTCATATCTGGATTCGATGGCGCAGACCGCCTGGATGAGATACGGGGAGATCTTATAGCGCTCTGCGGCTTCCTTGATGTAGTTCCAGTACTCCTGTTTGAGCTTAAGGTGACCGATACGGGGCGGGGTGGCGGGCCAGGGTTGGGCCCAGGCCGGGACAGTTAAGAGCAGACAGGTACATATTATGATGAAAGTTCTCAAATTTGGTTCCTCCTTTTGGGTCTTATGGTGCTGAAGTCAGGCACGGGCACAAGAGTACGAGAGTTGACAGCGCGCCAAGGGGAGTTGTCAGGTGATTAGCCCGCTCAATGGCTGACAAGACGATGTGGGGAAATGCTCGTGCAGATATTTGAAGGTTAGTTTATAACATCACAATTTTTAAAGCGCAAGAGATATTAACTTATGGTCGTTATTCGTGGGGAGACGAGGATAGTTACATACCCAAGTAATCCACGGTGCCTCGGAATGAGGGGGAAATGAAGGGGTGGGGGAAAGAAATCCCGATTGTGCCGGCGCGGCGGCGGAGGTGGGGCGGGACGGCCGGGAAAGGCTCTGGACCCCGGGGAGGTGAGGGGGCCCCGGGAAGAATTTTTCAGAAAAATATTGACATTCCAACCACCGGCTCATACACTTATAAAGTTAAAATTTGGGCAGTTCTGGCCTGGGCAAATGGGGCGCGAAGCTGGCGTAGCTCAATGGTAGAGCGGCTGATTTGTAATCAGCAGGTTGCGGGTTCGAGTCCCATCGCCAGCTCCAGGGTGGCAATAATTTTTCAATCCGGAGAGGTACCCGAGTGGCCAAAGGGGACGGGCTGTAAACCCGTTGGCGCAGCCTTCGGAGGTTCGAATCCTCCCCTCTCCACCACTTCTCTTCAGGTTGCGGGAATAGCTCAATGGCCAGAGCATCAGCCTTCCAAGCTGAGGGTTGCGGGTTCGAGTCCCGTTTCCCGCTCCACCCGTGGGCCCACGTAGCTCAGTTGGTAGAGCACATCCTTGGTAAGGATGAGGTTCACCGGTTCGATCCCGGTCGTGGGCTCCAGATATATCAGGCCTAAGCAGCAAGAGATAAACCCGGAAGTCTCCCGTTCCCTGGGGCCGTTTTTTTTTGTAAGTTTTTGGTAAGTATTAGGTTAATCAAGTTTTGGAGATGTGACATGGCCAAAAAGAAGTTTGAGCGCAAGAAGCCGCACGTGAATGTAGGGACGATTG
>CAYNMI010000204.1:0-4959 GCA_964398095.1 uncultured Desulfobacca sp. | reverse complement strand
GGAAACATCGGGCCAGGCGGTATTCCCATCGCTTGGGCCCGGCGGTTTCCAGGACCCCCATCAGCAGGGCGATGTGTTCGGTAAGCTCCGTTTCCGTCCGGGGCAGCGGCGAGGTGGGTCCGATAGTGTCCTGAAGATGCTTGGCAAAACGCGCCGCGATGGCTGCCAGTTCATCATCCCGGCCGGACAGCACCAGGTGGAAGCGCGCCTCCACGAAGTGACCCCCCAGGCGGCCGGCCCCCACCATCTCCCTGGCTCGGAAATGACGGGCGTAATAGTCAGCGGCCAGGGAATGGAAGCGCCGCAGGTCGGGATCGGCTTCCAGCTCCCGGCGCATGATCTCCCACACTATCGCTTTGGGGGCGTACCATTGTTGAATGTGCTCAATGAGGAAGCCGTCAAACAGGTTCTTCAACAAATCCGCAGGCTTGTCAGAAAGGGCCTTGAGGGCCTCTTTCTCCACCGCCTTGCGGTGAACGGATAAGAGTTTCAGGCCTTCCAGGCTTGCGGCCTCAGCACGTTCCAGGCGTTCCAGGGTCCGCTGCAGCAGCCTGGCCTTGAGCTGCTCCAGCAGGTCGGCGGAGACCAGCCGGTGTCGGAACTCCCAGAGTTCCGGCACGTCCCCCAGAATATTCTTAAGAGCTTCATGCCGCAGGCAGGCTACCAGGATGCCCAAGGCGCCGGGATTGCAGCCCAAGGTCAGGACTACCCCCCGGAGCTTTGAGGGGGGCACCTCATTTTCCAGGTTTTCTATCTGCACGAGATCGCGCAGCATGGCCTCGGCCTCCTCCGGCTCCAAGCCGGGAAGAGGGTGTATGGCATGGGGTTCGGACCACCTGGCCCGCTCGACGCTGCGGTTGGTGAGGAGCAGGACCCGCCCCTGCTGCTGCCGCCGCCCCAGGCGGTCCAGCAGCCCCGCCAGGGGGCCTTGGGGCCATCCCGCACCGGTGGGAAAGGCCCACTGAAACTCGTCCACCACCAGGAGCACCGGCTGCTCCAGAAGCTGGAGCAACGTTGTTGGCAGGTCCTGCCCGGCGTCCACGGCGTCGGCCAGTTGCGGCAGGCCCTTGTCATGGAATTCGGTCGCCGCTCGCAGGAGGAGTTCATCGAGCTGGGTGGCTTCCGCCTCCACCCGGTCCGCATTCACCTCAGGCAGGTCCACCATTACTGCTTTGCGGTTGACGGCCGCGGCCTTGCCCAGAAGGGTCCGGGCCAGCATAGACTTGCCGACGCCGGAAAAACCCTCCACAAAACAGACATTGGGCCCATTAGGGAGCCAATCTTCCTGAAGGTACCTCAGAAGTAATTCTTGTTTCTTCCCTAAAACCAGGGGCATCTTAGTGGCTCCCAGGCAGCACCGCTCGGAGCGGTTCAGAGGAAAAAAATAGGTAGAAAAAGATTTATCTCGGGAATTATTACAATTTTCAAAATTAGCACAGAAAATTATTGCACACCAATAAAAAAGGCCCAATCTTCAGGACTTGAAGAGGGGGCCGGCAAAGGTGCGGCAGTTAGACCTGACTTTCCCGCCCTTAAGCACAGGCTGGAAGCCTGTGCCACATGAAGCAATCTTAAGGGATTGGGGGTGGGGGTTTGGGGGAGGGGGAAAGGGCCAGTGGCACAGGCGTCTCGCCTGTGGAATCCTTTGCGCCCTTCCCCAACAACCTCAACTATTCTCATTCAAATCATAGCGTTTCAGTTTACGCCAGAGGGAGACCCGGTCGATGCCCAGGATTTCCGCGGCCTTGGTCTTATTGCCGTTCACCTGTTTGACCACCCAGGCGATATATTCCTTTTCATTTTCTTCCAGGCTGGAGAATTGCCGTTTCTGGTGGCGTTGGACCTGGAAGAAATGAGGCTGCTGGAAATCCAGGGGCAGGTGCTGCATCTCGACGGTGCCGCCGGTGCACAGGGTCACGGCCCGTTCCATGATATTTTCCAGTTCCCGGATATTCCCCGGAAACTCGTAATGGTACAGCACCTCCATGGCCTCGTCCGAGACCCTCTCGATTTTTTTCCCCTGGGCCTCGGCAAACTTCTCCAGGAAGTGCTGACACAGGAGGGGGATGTCGTCCTGGCGCTCCACCAGGGTCGGCACGTGCAGGGTGACCACGTTGATGCGGTAATAGAGGTCCTGGCGGAAGTTGCCCGCCTCCACCTCCCCTTTCAGGTCCTTGTTGGTGGCCGCCAGGACCCGGATGTCCACGGGGATCTCGTTGGTGCCGCCCACCCGCATCAAGGTCTTGTCCTGGAGGACCCGGAGCAGCTTGACCTGCATGGACGTAGGCATATCGCCGATTTCATCCAGGAGGATCGTACCCCCCGCCGCGGCTTCCAGCAGGCCCTTCTTGACGCCCCGGGCGCCGGTGAAGGCCTCCTTTTCGTGGCCGAAAAGCTCGTTGGCCAGCAGTTCTTCACTGAAGGCGCCGCAGTTGATGGCCAGGAAGCGTTTGTCGGCCCGGGCGCTGAGGTGGTGGATGGCCTTGGCCACCAGTTCCTTGCCGGTGCCCGTCTCTCCCAGGATGAGCACGGTGGCGTCGGAGGGCGCGATCTGTTCAATGGTTTTTTTCAGGAGATCGATCTTGGGGCTCTTCCCCACCAGGAAGGGCACCACCTTCTGGCTCTGGACCTGGCGTTTCAGTTCGGTGACTTCCTGGCGCAGGGAGCGCTTTTCCATGGCCTTGCCCACCAGGATGCGCATCTCGTCAATCTTGTAGGGCTTGGGCAGGTAATGATAGGCGCCTTTTTGCATAGCCTCCACCGCGGTGGACACGGTGGCAAAACCGGTGATCATGATGACCTCGGTGTCCGGATAAAGTTCCTTGGTGCGCTCCAACACCTGCAGACCGTCCACCTGCTGCATCCTGAGGTCGGTCATGACCAGGTCGAATTCCTGTTTTTCCAATTGCTTAAAGGCCAAAGCGCCGCTTTCCACCGCCACGGTCTCATACCCTTCCTTCTTGAGCACATGGTCCAGGTTTTCCCGGGCGATCAGTTCATCTTCGACGATAAGGATCTTGCCGCGTCTCATGCTGGCGCCCTCTCCGGCCTGACCTCCGGGTTATATGGCATCCGGATGATGAATCTGGTGCCCTCCCCTTCTTTGCTCTCCACGGCTATGTGGCCGTGGTGCTTCTCGATGATCCCATAAACGATGGACAGCCCCAGGCCGGTGCCCACGCCCACTTCTTTGGTGGTATAAAAGGGGTCGAAGACCCGGTCCAACTCTTCTTTGGGGATGCCCACCCCGGTGTCTTCAATAGTGATGACGGCTGCATGGTTCGCCGGGTCCGCGGTCGCGGCGATGCGGATTTCCCCGGGAGTTTCCTTGATGGCCTGGATGGCGTTCATCAGCAGGTTGAGGAAAACCTCTTGCACGCGCTGGGCGTCCAGTTCCAGAACCAGGTCCCCGGGCACCTGATCCACGAGGTCGATCCCTGGCGGCACCTGGCTGGAAATGAGCCGGATGGAGCGCTTGACCACGTCTTCCAAAGGTATGGGCTTCAGGGAGAATTCCCGCACCCGGGAAAACTCCAGGAGCCCTTTGACGATATCCCGGGCCCGGTAGACCTCCTGATCCACGTTGGTTAACATTTTTCTGACGAATTCCAGGTCCGCCTGGTCCAATTCCTCCAGAATAATCTGGCAGGACGTGGAAATGTTGTTGAGGGGATTGTTCAACTGATGTGCGATGCCGGCGGTCAAAACCCCCAGGGAGGACATCTTTTTGCCCTGCACCAACTGGTCCTGGCGCCGTTCCAGCTCTCCCACCATGCGGTTGAAGGCCTCCACCACCCGCTGGGTTTCATCCCGGGTGTCCAGGACCGGCAGGGGTTTGAAATCCCCCTGGGCAATGCGTTTCGTGGTATTTTCAATGACCCGCAAGGGGAGAATAATTTTTTGGCTGACAATGTAAATGAGAAACCCCATAAAAG
The DNA here is from genome assembly GCA_964398095.1 of uncultured Desulfobacca sp. Classification (GTDB taxonomy): domain Bacteria; phylum Desulfobacterota; class Desulfobaccia; order Desulfobaccales; family 0-14-0-80-60-11; genus 0-14-0-80-60-11. Next base: position 1,024 of record CAYNMI010000204.1, on the reverse strand, counting down.
CCAGAAACACCACCAGGGAGATGAGGAGTTGGGTTTTCAGGGTGTTGATGATTTCCAGAATCCGGAGGCGCTCGAAGGCCACCAGCTTCACCGAAAGGTCCATCAGGGTTTTCCCCCGGGTGCGCAGCTGCTCTTCCAGACTCCGGCTATGCGGCTGGGTCCGCTCCCCGGGTTTGGCCAGTTGGTCCATCAAGCCCCGATAAGCGATGAGATCCTGCTTAAAGGTATCCATCTGGGAAGCCACCTTCAGGTTCTGGACGTCGGGCACGATGGTCACCAGGACCTCCAGGGCCTTTTGGGTATAGGCCTGGTTCTGTTGGAAATCCTCCTCCAGGCCGTACAAGAGAAAGTTCTTTTCGAAGCGGCGAATCTCCAGGACGATTTCCCGCAAATCATCGGCAATCTGGACCACGTGCTGCTTCAATTCGATGGCGTGGAGGTAATGATAGGAAAATCCGCCGACGAAGCAGATGGCCAGGACGCAGGCGGAAAAGCCCAGGGTCACCTTTTGGCGTATATTCAGATGCAAGAGCATCCTCCCTTGGGGTTATGCCAGAAAAAATCGAAGGCCGGGGCAGGATGTCCGAAATCAGCCGCGCCCTAACACCTTCGTTTTATTTCTGCAACGTAGACACTTTTTTCGAAAATACCCCGAACGCTCTGTCAGTTTTGAACCAAGCGCGCCTCTATTAAAATGCCCTTCTTTGCAAAGTCCATAATTTTTATTATATTTTGCCATGATGCGCTGCATTTTGCAACATGATAATGTCCCCATGAAAAAGTCTTGACACTTTGTGAGATTTTTAACATACTAGCTGAAATTCCGAACTTATCATCTGGGAGGGCACGGGTAGTATGGATATTTATCTTCCCATCGCAGGTATGAGTATTAATTTTTTCCTCATTCTGGGGATCGGGGGTGTGGTCGGCTTCCTCTCCGGGCTTTTTGGGGTGGGCGGCGGTTTTCTCCTGACCCCGCTGATGATGATGATCGGCATCCCGCCGGCAGTGGCGGCGGCCTCGG
>CAYNMI010000203.1:0-5036 GCA_964398095.1 uncultured Desulfobacca sp. | reverse complement strand
CCAGGGTCCGGAGGAGGCCGATCTCCCGGCGGCGGCGCACCACCGACAGGGTGACAGACTGGTAGATGAGGAACATGCCCACGAATAAAGCGATGGCGCTCAGGACCGCCAGGTTGAGGCGGTAGGAGGCCACCAGACCCTCGGTGCGGCTCCCCTCCGCGGTCGGCCGCACCACCTCCACTCCCGGAGGCAAGACCTCCTGGAGGCGTTTTTGGACCGCAGCCGCGGGCCCGGACCCGATCACGTCGATATAGTCCAGGCCGCCCACCCGGTCCAGGAGTTCCTGGGCCGGGCCGATATCCATGAGCATCACCGCGCCGTCCAAGGGATAGAGGCCGTTCCGGGCAGTGAAGACGCCCACTACCCGGAGGACCTGCCGCCGGGCCCCCACCATCACCGGCAGCGGCGCCCCGACCGTCAATCTTAGACGGGACGCCAGGGGCCGGCTCACCAGGACCGCGTCCGGCCGGGTGAAGAAATCGGTCCAGGCCGCGGCGTTCAGGCCGGTATCGTGGGAGAATTCATAATCCCGGAAGGGCCGCTCGGAAAAGGGATCGATCCCCAGGAGCAGGACGGGACCCCGGTGGGGGCCGGTGAGTTCCAACACGGATTCCACCGCGGGGGCCGCGGCCTGGACGGACGGCAGGCGCCGCACCTTGACGAACAGGGATTCGTCCAGAGGGGCGCCGGGGGTCTGGAGGCGCCACTGGGCCTGGCCGGCCACGGCCCTGACCCCGGCCTGGAAGCTCTGCAAGGCGCTGGCCGCGGCCAAAGAAATGCTCAGATAGACCGCGGTCCCCAGGGCGATGCCCAGGATTCCCAGCAGGGTGCGCCCGGGATATTGGGCCAGGTGGCTCAAAGAAATGCGGAAGAGCCAGGGTTTCATGGCAGCAGCCGGCCATCCCGCAGCCGCAACACCCGGTCCGCGGCCTGGCCGGCCTCCGGGGCATGGCTCACCAAAATGATGGTTTTGCCCCATTGGCGGTGCAGGTGGGCGAAGAGTTCCAAAATCTGCGCCGCGGTCACGGAATCCAGATTGCCGGTGGGCTCGTCGGCCAGGATAACCGCGGGCTGGTTCATCAAGGCCCGGGCAATGGCGGCCCGCTGCATCTCGCCGCCGGAGACCTGGTGCGGCTTGTGGCCCTGGCGGGCGCTCAAACCCACCTCCCCCAGCCAGTGGGCCGCTTCTTGCCGGGCCTGGTCGTACGCGGCCCCCTGGAGAACCCGGGGCAGGGCGACGTTTTCCAACAGGGTTAAAAGGGGCAGCAGGTTGAAGGACTGAAATACCACCCCCACCCGGTCCCGCCGGAACCGGGTCAGTTCGGGCTCCTTGAGATGCGCCAGGTCGCGGCCGTCCAGGAGTATTTGCCCGGAGCTGGGGGACTCCAGGCCGCCGATGATGTGCAAGAGGGTGCTCTTGCCGCAGCCGCTCTTACCGGTGATGGCGACGAATTCTCCAGGGGCGATCTGCAAGTTAAGGTCGTTCAGGGCCTGAATCGCTTCCGGCCCCCGGTGGTAAATTTTACTCACCCCCACTAACTTGATCACCTGTAAGCTCCGTTTTTTACGGTTGTCTCATTATACCTGCGCCACCCGGGAATTTAAAGTTCGCTGGTCCGCTTACCGATAGGATGATCAGGGGGCGAAGCGGTGACACATCCTGGTTGGCAGCGTCCAGTAATGCCAATCCATATTCTCCAGGCTGCTTGACGCCCTATCCGGGGGGAAAAATCGCTAATTCACAATTAAGCCCTGCCGAAGTCACCCGCTATGTCCGCCAGATGACCCTGGATGGGTGGGGGCGGGAGGCTCAGGAACGTCTGAAGGCCTCGCAGGTTCTCATTGCCGGGGCCGGCGGCCTGGCCTCGGCCGCGGCCCTTTATTTGCTGGCCGCGGGTATTGGCGTCGTTCGTCTGGTGGATGACGCACGGGTAAGCCTTACCGACCTGAACCACCAGGTGCTGTTTCGGGAACGTGACCTGGGCAAGGCCAAGGCCACCGTGGCCGAACACCGTCTCCAGGAGATCAATCCCTTTGTCACGGTGGAAAGCCAGGTCAAAGTCATTTCCGAACACAATGTCTTTCGCTTGGCGGCCGGCTCCAGTCTGCTGATTGACGCCAGCAATAACGCCGTGACGGGGTCCCTCCTGAACCTGGCGGCCGTCAGGCAGAAAATCCCCCTGGTGCATGCCTGGGTGTGGGAGATGACCGGCCGTTTGGCTACCTTCTGGCCGGGTCAGGGGCCCTGTCTGGCCTGCGCTTTGCTTGATTCCCCCTCCGCCATCCGTTCTGCCCTGCTGAGCCCTCTGCCGGGGATTATGGGGTCTCTTCAAGCTCTGGAGGTCTTGCGCATTCTCGGAGGTCTGGGGCCAGCCCTTCTGGGCCGGGTCTTAATTTTTAAAGGCAATCAGTTCCAGTTCCTGGAAAGGAACATCCGACTCAATCCCCAATGCCCGATCTGTTCCGCCTGAGTCCAGGATGAAATGAGACGAGGTTTTACAAGAGCTCCCGGGTTCTGTCCGGCTTTCCCATCTTAAGTCAACGAGCCGCCCCATAATAAACGCCGCCTCCTGGCCCGGAATAATTTTTTAAAGTTTTTCCCTGGGAATTTCGAAAAGAAGAATACATGGCTCACAAGCCTGGTAATGAAATTGAACCAGGCCCAAAGAATCACCCCACCCGGGGCCAAGCGGGAGTGAGAGAATGACCGCCCCCTTGCCTAACCGGGTAAGAGGAGGATTTTGGGAATTGACCCAGGTCCCCGAACATGAAATAACCTGGGACCCTGAGTACCGCCGTGGGCTGTTTGGCATTACGGCAGGAATTGCCGGCGTAATTCCCTCTTAACCAGGATCTGAGGGGTTACAACCGGGGGCAACATTTTTGCGAGTGGGCCACTGGACCATCACCATTTGTCACAGAGGCCCGATGAGAATCAGAGGGGAAACTCATGGAAAAAACCAGTATTGTTCATGAATTAATGCTCACCATCGATCAAATTTCTCAACTTACCGGGGTGCGCAAATCCACCCTGCGTTATTGGGAAAAGTCCTTTGATGACTTTCTGAGACCAGCACGCACCCATTCCAACCGACGGGAGTATACCGTGGAGGACCTGGACCGGGTTAAAGCCATCAAGAACTTGTTGGAGCACGAACACCTGACGGCTTACGGGGTGCGCATGCGCCTCCAGGAGCTTTTTTCCTCCCCCAAACTGGAAGGAGACGGGCAGCGTAAGGCCAATGCTAAGGATGTCAAGCGGAGCCCGGCGCTCTCAAGGGGGGGGAAGGACTCGTCCGTCCAGTAGGAGTGACAGTTTTTCCCCGTCGGGTGTGAAGCCGAAGACCTCCTGCCAGACCCTGGGGCTTTCCATGCAGAGATAGAGGAGCGCCTCTGGAGTCGCCTGGGCGAGCCACTCTTGCAGGCGCCCGTACATCTCGACGCGCAAGTCCTTAAAATAGCGCAGCTTACCATCCGGGGCCAGGACCATCTCTTGCGCCGCGATGCGGCTCCGGGAGAAGCGGCGGAAAATAAGCTGGCGCAGCGGCGGCAAAAAGCGCAATCCTCCCAGGCTGATCCAGGCGATGGCCCGGGAAGGAACCATCGCGCCGAGGCATTCAACGGTGCGCCGGTACGCCTCTTCCCAACCCGGGAAATAGATCAAGGGATCAAAGTGAAAGGCCACCCGGAATCCGGCTGCCACGGCCCGGGCCGCCGCCTGGAGTCGCATTTCTAAGGGAGCGGCAAACTTCTCTTCTCCGCCAATAATCTCCGGGGGATTGAGGGACCAGGCGAAGATGACCTGGGGATTGGGACCCAGGGCCAGGAGATGCTCCACCTGCGGCCACTTGCTCTTGATCTCCAGGATGGCCTGCCTCCGCCGGGCAAACCGCGGAATCAGGATCTCATTGAGCCCCATGAGGTCGTCCAGGGCCAGGCTGTCGCCGAATTCCCCGGTGCCCAGACGCCAGACCTTATCTGGACTTGCCGCCCACCGGGCCTCCAGTTCCTCCAGCAAATCCTCCACGTTGACAAAGATGGTGATGGCCGGGACGTTGACGTAGCCCTGGAGCACGCAGTAGGTACAGTCCATGGGGCAGTTGAGGGTAACCTGGAGCACCTGGTAGCCACAGCAGATATAGTCCCGGGTGCCGGGACAAGGCCGCCAAAAGGGTCCCTTTTGGACCGCCAGCAGCAGGGTGGTCTTGGCCTCGGCCAGCCATAAGGCCCGGTCCCGCCCCGCCCCTTTCAGAGCCTCCCGATCTTCAATAACTTCCACGGGCACGCGGGGGAGCCGCGCCAGAATCCGCCGGGTCATGGGGTAGTCCCGGGCGTTTTTTTCCAGCAAAATCTTGCGGATACGGTTTACTAACATGTCTATCTGCGAGAAATAATCTATAACCGAACCATTGCACTATAACGCCTTTTGTTATAGTTGGCGACCAATGAAAAGTGCTATATTGCAGCAACCTCTGCCCAACTCCCCACCTTTGTCATTCTGAGGGAGCGAAGCGACCGAAGAATCTCTTAAGTACTTGCAACTACGAGATTCTTCGCTGCGCTCAGGATGACAAGCTGGCTTTTTCCAGGCTCTTGGGTTGATTACAATTTGAGGGAAACATGACCAAGAAGAATAAACTGGCGCCGGTCCATCCTGGGGAAATATTGCTGGAAGAATTCATGCAGCCTTTGGGGCTCAGCCAGACCAGGCTGGGTCGTGACCTGGGCGTCTCACCCCGGCGCATAAATGAAATCGTCCATGGCAAGCGCAGCGTCACGGCGGACACGGCTTTGAGGTTGAGCCGATATTTCGGGACGTCGGCGGAATTCTGGCTGGGACTCCAGGCCGACTATGATTTGGATACGGCTTCGGATCGCCTGGCAGAGAGGATTGCGCAGGAGGTTAAGGTTTTTTCTGTCGGACCGGAGGCGGATGTAATTGAGCCCGATTAGGTAAGCGATCTTCCAGAGTGCCGCAATAGGAGCTTCGGCGAAAAAGTGACGTTCCCAAGCAGGAGCTTGGGAACGAGACGGGG
>CAYNMI010000202.1:0-5060 GCA_964398095.1 uncultured Desulfobacca sp. | reverse complement strand
CCGATGAATCCGGCGCTGCCGGTCACCAGAAACGTATAGTCCTTGATCTCATCGGTCCAATCCGTCATAAGCCTATCTTTCAAAAATTATCAAAACCTGAATAAGAACATCACTCTCCGATGACCGTCCGCGGCATCCTGCCGGCCTCACCCCGTTACCAGTATTCCTTCTGATGTTCCCGATAATACGCCACGGTGCGCTCAATCCCGTCTGGCAAAGCGGTGCGGGGTTGCCAACCCGTGGCCGCGGTAATCCGGCTGATGTCGCTGAGATAATCCCCGGTCTCCACGAAATACCGGTCCCGGGGCCATTCCACCTGCCGCACCTCGGTGCCGGGCACCGCCGCGGCCACCAGGTGCGCCATCTCGATAAACGGCGCCGCGCTGCCGGTTCCCAGGTTATAGACCCGGCCTACGGTTTCCGGGCTCAGCATCAGGGCCACACAGCCCGCGGCCAGATCTTCATTGAAGATATAATCCCGGCGCTGCCGCCCGTCGCCGAACACCGTCAACGGCTGCCCCTTGAGGGCCAGACGCACGAACCAGTTGACAATGCCGTATTTGCTGTGCTTCATCTGCTGCCGGGGCCCGTAAGGGTTGGCAATGCGCACGCTCACGGTCTGCAAACCATAAGCCTCGTGATAGAACCGGTAATACTTCTCCCCCGCCAGTTTGTGGATGCCGTAAATGCTCAAACAGTTAAAGGGATGGTTCTCATCCACCGGATTGTATTCGATCCTGCCGTAGACAAACCGCGAACTGGCGAAGAGCAGCTTCGCCTGGGGGTTCGCGGCGCGGCAGGCCTCCAGCACCTGGAGGTGCCCCTTGCAGTTGATATCCAGGTCCAGGAGGGGCTCGGTGTTGCTGTCCACGTAACTCACCTGGCCGGCCAGATTGAAAATATAATCATATCCCGGCACCACCCGCCGCATCAGTTCCAAATCCCGAATATCGCCCTGGATGAACTGCACGTCATCCAGGATACCCCGGAGGTTAAAGAGATTGCCCCCATACAGGGGCAGCAGCGCGTCCAGGATGCTGACCCGGGCCCCCTGGGCCACGGCCAGGTGGGCTATGGTGCTGCCGATCATGCCGGCGCCCCCGGTGATCAACACCCGGGCGCCATTAAGCGTCCCTGACTCTGAAATAACTCACCCCTTTTGGTTGTTTTTCCTACGCGGTTTATCTTTTTATGGGCGAAAAGGTGCAAGCCGGAACCCACCCGGCCCTCCTGCTCCTGATTCTCCTTACCCCGGGGCTTTCAAGCGGCCCCAGCGCCGCCAAAACCCCATGGCCGGCAGCAACGGCAGTTCCCGCACGGTCCTGTACCACAGATACAGGCCCACCCAAATAAACAGAAAATTGGCAAGCCAGGGCGCCAGGGACGGGTTGATCCGGGCGTTGACGGCCAGGCGCCAGGAAGCCGTAAACACTATATAATACACCAGGAATACCACCAGGCCCAGGATCAGACCCCAGGTGCGGCCGTGGTGACGGGGACTCAAGCCTAGCGGCATGGCCATCAGACAGAGCAGCACCGCCCCCATGGGCATGGCAAACCGCTGGTTCAGTTCCACCCGGGCCCGGTTCGAGAGGTCCGACCCCCGGGGTTCTTTCTGAATGGCAGCCAACAATTCCCCCAGGGACATTTCCGACTCGGATTTGGCCCCCTTCAGGCCGAAGCTGAAGACCTCCAGGGGCAGTTTATAGGTCTTGAACTCCAGGGTCTCCCAGCGGTTCGGGGCCCGCCCCCAACGGATGATGCGGCCGTCATAGAGCGTCATCAGCATGGCTTCCTGGTCCCGGTCGTAGCTCAGGTCGCCATTATCCGCATAAATGGTCAGGGGGTTATCCGCATCCCGGGAATCGTACACGAACACCCCGTTCAGATGACCACCCTTGCGCGCCACCTGATTCACAAACAGCATCATGCCTTTGAAGTCCGTGTTAAAGGTCTGCTCTTTGATGCCCAGGTCGGCCCGCCGCTTGACCACATCCTTCATCAAGTCCCGGGTGGCCTGCTGGCCCCAGGGGGTGATAAAAACCGTCAGACCCAGGGTGAGCAACCCCACCGCCAGGGAAAACCCCAGGACCGGCGGCAGCAACTGGCCATAGCTCAACCCCGCGGTCTTCATGGCGATCACTTCCTGATCCACCGTCAGCCGGGTCATGGCCAGCAAAATCCCCACCGTGGCCGCCATGGGCAGCGTGAACACCAGCAGGTACGGCAAGAGATAGGCGCACGTCTTCAGGACGTCCATAAGACCCACCCCTTTGACCACGATCATCTGGGTGATTTTCATCATGCGCCCCAAAAACACGATGGCGGTGAAGCCCAACAGGCTCACCCCAAAGGGCGGCAGGATTTCCAAAATCAGATAGCGGTATAGGATTTGCGGCATGATGGGTTGGTAGGCGCGGACTAATTACCGTAACTCAAAATTGCGGCAACGCAGGTTCTCCCTCACTCCCTGCTTGCAGCGGGAGAGGGTCGGGGTGAGAGGGGCTGATTATCCACGTTGCCATATTTATGCAATCTCGGATGATGAGGCGCGGTATCCGGGCGACTCTTGTCATTTTCCCTCATAGGCCGCCAAAATACAATCCTTATGCGAGGCCACGCGGCGGAATTCCCCCGGCAGCCCCTCCTGAAGCCAGCCCAGATCATGGACCTTCAGGAAAAAGAAGGTCACCGGCCGCCCCGCCGTGAAGGCCGGCAAAGCCGCCTTATCAGGAATCGTCAGGCCCTTCTCCGGCGCCAGCCGTTCCCCGAAATCCAGTTCCGTCCGACAGCCCAAGAGATGAAAGATCTGGCCGCTATAAAAGCTCAGCCCCTGGGAATAGAGCTGCACTCCCACCAGGGCGGCCCCGGGCTGCCACCGGGACTTGAGCGCCAGGCCCATGTCCTTAAAGGTGCGTTCCCGGCCCACCTGGTCGATGCCCAGGGGCACCAGGGCCGCCAGCAGCAGCGCCCCCAAGAGCAACGCCCCCAGGTGCCGCCGCATCAGGGCGGCCAGAGGGGTCAGGGCCCAGATCACCGCGACCCCCAGGAGATAGGCAGGCGTCAGGTTGGCCCGGGCCAGGGCCTGGGTCAGCGCCGGCGGCGGCCAGAGGCTGAGTCCCACCAGGATCACCCCCGTGACCGCCCAGACCAGCAGGCTGGTCTTGAGCATCCGGCTGTTGAAGGACAACCGTCCGGCCCCGCTGAGCTGCGCCAGCCCCTGGCCCACCAGCAAAGCCAGGGGCAGGAGCGCCGGCAGGATGTAGGGGACCAGCTTGCCCCGGGACAGGGAGAAAAAGACCACCACCACCCCCGCCCAGATCACCAGAAACCGGAAGTCCGGGTCCCGCCACCGGCCCTCGCCCTGCAGGACCCAGGGCAACAGCCAGGTCCAGGGCAGGAGCAGCCCCAGGAGCACGGGCCCATAGTACCACAGGGGCTCCGGGTGGATAGCCGGGGTCAGAAATCTCTCGAAGTGCTGCTCCAGGATGAAAAACCGGAAAAACTCCGGGTAGCGCCACTGCACGTAAACAAACCACGGCAAGGCGACGACCGCCAGGAGCAGCCACCCCTTCAGATTGATCAGAAGGCGCCAGGACCGGCGTTGCGCCACTATCCCGAGGCCCCAAATCAGCCCCGCCAACACCAGCGCCACCGGCCCCTTGGCGAGGACCGCCAGGGCCAGGGCCAGGTAGGCCCAGAGCCACAGCCGGGGGCGTTCCCGGCTCAGGGCCAGGTACCCCAGGCCCACCCCCAGGTTCAAAAACAGGGCGAAGGTCATGTCCAGGGTGAGAATGCGGCCCAGGGCCACGTAACCCGCCGTGGTCGCCAGGACCAGGGCCCCCAGGACCCCCGTCCCCGACCCCCACAGGGCCCGGCCCAGCCCGTAGGCCAGAAACACCCCGGCCACGCCGCTGAGGGCCGACGGCAGACGGGCCGCGGTCTCGGTGAACCCCAGGACCTTGAAGCAGACCGCCGTGAGCCAGTAGACCAGGGGGGGCTTCTCCAGGTACGGCAGGGAATTCAGGTGGGGAATGAGCCAATCCTTCAGGACGAAAAATTCCCGGGCGATCTCCGCGTACCGCCCCTCGTCCGGGTCCATGAGCCCCGGCGTTCCCAGCCGGTAAAAGAGCAGCACCAGCCCCACCAGGGCCAGGCCCACCAGCACGGGCCATTCCCGCTTATCGGCAATTCCAGGTTCACTCAAGATTAATGGTGGCCTCTCGCTAAGACGCAAGGATGAAAGATTATTAAGAAGGGTGCGCCCCGCACACCCTTCTACCTTTACGTCTTTGCATGAGAAAAAATATGAATCAGTTCCCAAGCGGAATCTTGGAACCAGCTTGAAAAAGTTATTTGATAGTTCTTTAGCATAAATAGTAGGATAAGACAATTTTCTCACTTCTTGGCGTCGTTGCGCCTTAGCGTGAGAACATAATGCATGAAAACGAGATTGCCCGCGTTATTGTGGATGCCGCCTATCAAATCCACACTGTTTTAGGCCCCGGCCTCCTGGAATCGGTTTATGAAACCGTGCTCGCCTATGAACTCCGGAAACGAGGTCTGAAGATAATCCGCCAGGCGCCCATTCCTCTCATTTATGAAGAGATAAGCTTCGATGAAGGCTTCCGGGCCGACTTACTGGTCCAGGAGAAAGTGATCGTAGAATTGAAATCCATGGGAAAAGTGGCGCCGGTCCATAAGAAGCAGCTTCTCACCTATCTGCGGTTGGCGGACAAGCGCTTGGGATTGCTGATCAATTTTGGGGAGGCGCTGATCAAAGACGGCATCACCCGTATCGTCAACCGCTTGCAAGAATAGCTCGCGCTAAGACGCCAAGATCGCCAAGCTAAAAATAAAACAAAGGCCGGTTCCCGTGGGAACCGGCCTCTTTGGTTTCTTTTCTTTGCGTCTTCGCGCCTTGGCATGAGATTTTTTTATCTCTGCCTTAACGCGAGACCTTTTAAAACACCCTGCTTACTTCAACAACAGCGGGACGATCAGTAGGGCCACGATGTTGACGACCTTGATCATCGGGTTGATGGCGGGGCCGGCGGTGT
>CAYNMI010000201.1:0-5063 GCA_964398095.1 uncultured Desulfobacca sp. | reverse complement strand
GAAAACGGTATCAAACCATGGTTGCGATCCTTGCACAATAAACTTCTCTACGGCCTCCTGCTGATTTTCCTGGTGCTCATCGGGGTTGAGGCCGCCATGCGGGCCGAATGGCTCCAAGGGCCGGAGGAGGTCTATGACGATCTCTTCCATCAACTGGCCGGGCAACGGTATCAGCCCCGCCATACGGCCATCGTGGTCCTGGATGAAGCCACGCGCCGGCAGCATCCGGACGAGCCCCTGGTGTTTTGGAGCCCGCATTTTGCCCGGGCCATCCAGGTGCTGCGCCGGGCCGGAGTCAGGGTCATCGGGCTGGACTACCTCTTTAGAGTAAGCCCGGAAGGCTGGCTCCGCAAACTCAATCTGCCGGAAAGTGAGGCAAGCCGGATTTTTGACCTGCCTTTCCGCCAGCAACTGGCGGCCGGGCAGGTGGTGCTGGCCGCCAACCTGGTGGTGGACGTCCCGGGCAAAGAGGAAATCGTCAAGCCCCTCCCCGACTATTGGGCGTCTCTGCCCGGCAAGTTGGCGGACGTGGGCCTGGTGAATTTATACAATGACCCGGATGGGGTGATCCGCAGTTTCGTGCCGGTGGTGCCTTTGGCAAAAGGCGAGGCCTGGGTCACCTTTGCCCAGCTCCTGGCCGAACGGGCCGGGGCCGCGCGGAGTGAGGGCGGCCAGCCCCTGGTGCGGCGCATCGGTTTTGCCGGCCCCCCGGGGACGATTCCCCAAGTTTCCTTCCAGCGCCTGCTCCAGCCAGGCGCGGCCCATGACCCGGAAATCCAGGCCTTGAAGGGCAAGGTCGTGATCATCGCCTCGGAACCGCGGCAATCTTTGGACGCCTACATGACCCCTTATGCCCGGAACCTCTTGAACTTTAAGGTCCGGATGATGAGCGGGGCCGAGATCCACGCCAACATTGTGGAAACCCTGCTCACGGGCCGGTTTCCCCGGCCGGTCCCCATATGGCTCCAGGTGGTCTTTCTGGCCGCGGTGCTCGCCCTGGGAACCTTCCTGTTTTTTACGCTCTCTCCGGGCCGGGGGCTGGCGGTCCTGGTGGGCCTGGGGCTGATCCTGGTGGGCGGGGCCTACCTGCTGTTTCTGAGGTGGCGGCTCATGCCGGTGGCCTATGCCCAGGCCGGGCTCAGCCTGTGCTACCTGGCGGTGCTGGGCACGAGGCTCACCGGGGAAGAGCGGGAGCGGGCCCGGCTCCGCCAGATTTTCGGCCGCTACGTCTCGGACGACGTGGTGGAGAAACTGGTGGCCTCGGGAAAACCGCCGGACCTGGGAGGGGAAGCACTCCCCGTGACCGTCCTCTTTGCCGATATCCGGGATTTCACCACCCTCTCCGAACGCCTGCGGCCCCCTGAAGTGGTGGAGATGCTCAACGCCTACTTCAGCCGGGCCTGCGAGCCGATCCTGGCGGAGGGCGGCTCCGTGGACAAGTTCATCGGAGATGCGGTCATGGCGGTGTTTGGCTCGCCGGCGCCGCACCCGGACCACGCCCGCCGGGCCCTGCGGGCCGCCTTGGCCATGGCGGCCGTGGCCCAGGATTTCGGCGCCTGGATGGCGGCACATTTTGCCGGCAAAGACCTGCCCGCCTTCCGCATCGGCATCGGGCTCCATACCGGCGAAGCCGTGGTGGGCAATATCGGCTCCCCCAAACGGCTGGAATTCACTTCCATCGGGGATACGGTGAACACGGCTTCGCGTCTGGAGGGGCTCACCAAGGAGTTGGGCTGGACCATCGTGGCCAGCCGCGAGACGGTGGCGGCCGCGGGCCCGGGGGTGATCACCGGCGGCGGCCAAAAACTCCGGGTCAAGGGCCGGGCGGAGCCGGTGGACGTCCTGGAAGTAAGGGGATTGGAGTCCGCCTAGTACTTCACTGCTAAAATCAGCGATAGATTTTAATAAGGGCGTTCATTGAGTCGAGGTAGATAAGTCTCCCTTTTCTAAAGGGTGATCTAGGGGGATTTTCAAGCGGTTATATAATCACCCCCTGACCCCCCTTTAAAAAAGCGGGGAATTTAAAACCCCGGAAAAATAGCGCTCATTTACGCAACCAAGTACTAGTAATTATAATCTAGTAATACCAATTTCAGATTCAGATGCAACAAACTCTCCGGCTAACATAATGAATTCCCTAAATTATTTTACGGAAAACTGAAAACGGAAAACCGAAAACGGTATAAGACCCCGGCCTTGGTTCAGGATGCTCAAAACCCGCCTCGGTCAACGGCCGGTCAGTCTTCCGGATGATTTCTGACGAACAGGCAGCACATGAAACCGATGGCCAGGGTGGCGCCTAACAACATGCCCATATAAAAAGAAGCCCAATTCACCCCGATCTCCTCACTTGCTGGTTACAGGGTATATCGGCTTCCCAGGCTGAACCATTAATTTTCTAACAGTTGCCAACAGAGGCTCTTGCCAAATGTAGCCGCAGGCTTCAGCCTGCGCTGGCACAGGCTGGAAAGCCTGTGCCACCAAGAGTTTTCCAAGCAATGAGGAAAAATCCTCGGTTCTTAAATGACTTTTGCAAGAGGCTTAAAAGTAATTTCGGGGTGTAGGGGCATAGCGTGCTATGCCCAGGAGGTTTGAGGGCCCAGCCCGCTGTCCCCCTACGCTTCACCCGGATACCGACCTCGGAAAAACTTTTGGCAATCGCTATAATTGCTCCAGGCCAGGTTCACCCAGCCCCTTGACAGAGACGCGGCAACCGCATAAAAAGTCGGGTAGCCGGCCTGCGCCGGCAATACCATGAGGAGATAGGCAGTGTATTGGGATGCCCAGCTTGAAACCTTAAGCCCCGCGGCCCTGGCCGAGCTGCAACTGGATCGCCTGCGCCAGACCGTGGCCCGGGCCGCGGCCAGCCCCTTTTATGGCCCGCGCCTTCAGGAGGCGGGGGTGGCGGCCGCCGGCCTCCGCTCCCTGGAAGATATCCGCCGGATACCCTTTACCACCAAAGACGAACTCCGGGCCCACGGCCTGGCTATGCTGACCCGGCCGCTGGCCGACATGGTGCGCCTCCATGCCTCTTCGGGGACCACGGGCCAGGCCACCGTGATCTATTACACCCGCCGGGATATTGAGTCCTGGGCCGACCTGGTGGCCCGCTCCCTGTACGCCACCGGTATGCGGGCCACGGACGTGTTCCAGAACATGATGGGCTACGGGCTCTTCACCGGGGGGCTGGGGTTGCACTACGGCGCCGAACGCCTGGGGGCCCTGACCATTCCCGCCGGGGCCGGCAACAGCCAGCGCCAGTTGCAGTTGATGCAGCAGTTCGGCGCCACCGCCATCCACATCATCCCCAGCTACGCCCTGTATCTGCTCAATACCTTTGCCCAGCATAATCTGGACCCCCGGGACCTGCCCCTGCGCCTGGCCTTTCTGGGGGCCGAGCCCCACTCGGAGGATATGCGCCGGCGCATCGAGACGGCCTACGGGCTCAAGGCGTATAATTCCTATGGGCTCTCGGAATTGAACGGCCCCGGCGTGGCCTTTGAGTGTCAGGAGCAGAACGGCATGCACGTCTGGGAAGACGCCTTCCTCCTGGAGGTCCTGGACCCCGAGACCCTGACGCCGGTGGGGCCGGGGCAACCGGGGGAACTGGTCTTCACCAACCTCACCCGGGAGGGCATGCCGCTCTTACGCTACCGCAGCCGGGACCTGGCCGCCTACGACGACTCCCCCTGCCCCTGCGGGCGGACCTGCAAACGCCTCTCCCGGATCATCGGCCGCACCGACGACATGGTGATCATCAAGGGGGTCAATATCTTCCCCCTGCAAATCGACAAGGTGCTCATGGCCATGCCCGAGGTGGGCACCCATTACCTGGTGGAATTGACCCGCCGGGATTACAGCGACGAGATGCACGTCAAGGTGGAGGTGCAGCAAAACTTCTTCCAGGAAGACCTCAGGTATCTCAAGCAGTTGCAAAAGCGGATCACCGAGGCCCTCAAAAGCGAGCTGCTGGTGACGCCTAAGGTGGAACTGGTGGAGCCCAACACCCTGCCCCGGACCGAAGGCAAGGCCCAGCGGGTGATTGATAGGCGGGAGTGAGCGGTGAGCAGTGAGCAGTAAGCAGTAAGCAGCGGTAAGCGGTGAGCAGTGAGCAGCAAGCAGTAAGCAGTAAGCAGTAAGCAGGGAGCAGCGGTAAGCGGTGAGCAGTGAGCGGTGAGCAGTAAGCAGTAAGCAGGGAGCAGCGTAGGGCGGGCACCGCCCGCCATGCAGCCGTAGGGCGCGTCTTACGCGCCGTTCCTGTCGGCCTCGGGCTGCCCTATAGGCCGTAGGGCGGGCGTCCCGCCCGCCGTGTAGGGTTAACCCCCTCACGCCGACCATCTCCCCCAAGGGGGAGAGGGGGAGAAATCGAGGAACTTTTCGGAGAAGTCATTCATGGGCCTGCGGCCCACCCATAAATTATGAAAAGCCGTAGGGCGGGCGTCCCGCCCGCCGTGTAGGGTGCGCTCTGCGCACCATCTAGTGGAGCGTTTCATAATTAGCTGGACTTATAATGTTTGCCAAAAGTTCCTTCCTCTTATCCCCTCTCCCCCCAGCCTTGTAGGGTGCGCACTGCGCACCATCTAGTGGAGCGTTTCAAATTAGCTGGACTTATAACGTTTGCCAAAAGTTCCTTCCTCTTATCCCCTCTCCCCCCAGCGGGGGGAGAGGGCTAGGGTGAGGGGGGGGATAAGAAAAAACTTTTGGCAACGAGTATAAGATCAGGCTAGAGGCGCGGATTTGGCAGTTTAAGTCCCCCTTTTCTAAAGGGGGATTTAGGGGGATTTTAAGGGCTTACCAAAATCCCCCCTGACCCCCCTTTAAGAAAGGGGGGAAAAGCCCCGCTTTTCCGGGGTCGCTTTAATTCTGAAACCACCACGAGAGCCTTTCCACCCGGAAATCATCAGAAATTCGGTGGCGCGGCGCCCTGGCCCGCGGCTGGACTTTCCCGGCCCCGTTGCCTCTCCCCGGATTGACATTCATGGGGGGCGATGGTAATAAATAATGGATATGGAGGGATGGCCGAGTGGTTTAAGGCAGCGGTCTTGAAAACCGCAGACCGGAAG
>CAYNMI010000200.1:0-5127 GCA_964398095.1 uncultured Desulfobacca sp. | reverse complement strand
TTAGGGGGGATTTGTGGATTTCAAGGACCGGAAAAAACTTTTGGCAATCGCTATAAACAGCCAAATCCGCGCCTCTATCCTGATTTTATAGCGTTTGCCAAAAATTTCTTCTGATTACTGGTTTTTGAATCTCCCTAAATCCCCCCTTTTTCAAAGGGGGAGTTTATTAGCAATGCCTTATAGTTCCCCCCTTTTTTAAAGGGGGGTTAGGGGGGATTTGTGGATTTCAAGGACCGGAAAAAACTTTTGGCAATCGCTATAAACAGCCAAATCCGCGCCTCTATCCTGATTTTAAGTCCAGCTAATTATGATACGCTCCACTAGGAGTACCACGCGCCTCATGTCCAACGCCAGCCCGACCCTGTCCTGGCCGCCGGTCAGCCGGCCCGCGGTCCCGCCCCGGTCCATCCCCCGGCTGCCCGCCTCCCTGTGGCTGGACCCGGCCCTCAAGGTCCTGGTCCCGGTCCTGCTGCTGGTTTTTCTGGTGCTGGCCATGCAGTTCGGTTCCTTTGCCGCCTATCTGGACCTCCTGAGCCGCCGGACCTACACCTCCTTCCTCCCCGCCCTGGGAGCCGGCTACACCCTGGCGATGCTCCTCCTGCAGGCGGGCCGCACCATCCTCTGGGCCGGCTACCGGCCTTACCCCCCGGCTGACGGTCCCTGGCCCCGCCTCTCGGTGATCATCCCCGCTTATAACGAAGGGGCCATGGTGGAAAAAGCCATCGCGGCCGTGGCCGCCTCGGATTACCCCACCCACCGGCTGGAAATCATCGCCATCGACGACGGCTCCCGGGATGACACCTGGTATTATCTGCAGCGGGCCCGCACTCGGTACCCAAACCTGGTGAGGATCATGCGGTTTCCGGCCAACCGGGGCAAAAAGGAGGCCCTGTACGCCGGGTTCATCCGGGGCCGGGGCGAAATCTTCGTCACCGTCGATTCCGACAGCCTCATCGCCCCCGATGCCCTGCGCCACCTGGTGGCCCCTTTGCTGCGGGACGGCCGCATCGGGGCGGTGGCGGGCAACGTCAAGGTCCATAACCGCCACGAGAGCCTCATGGGCAAGATGCAGGGCGTGCGCTTCGTGAACCTGGATTATCTCCGGGCCTCGCAATCCCGCTACCGCGCCGTGGTCTGCACCCCGGGGTCGCTGTCGGCCTACCGGCGCACCGCCCTCATGCCGATCCTGGCGGCCTGGCGGCGTCAAACCTTCCTGGGCGCGCCCTGCCGCCACAGCGAAGACCGGGCCCTGACCAATTTTATCCTCCGGGGCGGCCATTACACCTATTATCAGCGGACCGCGGTGGTCTATACCCTGGTCCCCGAGAATTACGCCGGCGTCTGCCGGATGTACCTGCGCTGGGAGCGCGGCAACGTGCGGGAGTCCTGCGTCCAGTTGGGGTATCTCTTCAGCCGCTATCGGCAAAAATATCGCCTCCTGCCCATCGTGGAGTTTTTCCTGGCCCAACTGGAATACCCCCTGACCCTGCTCTTCTTCGCCCTGATGCTGGCCTCGGCCGCGCTCTATCCCCTCATCCTGGTGAAACTCCTGGCGGCCCTGGGGGTGGTCTCCCTGGTCAACCTGGCCTATTACCTCTGGCTGGAGCGGGACCTGGAATTCATCTATGGCGTCATCTATGCCTATTATGCCTTCTTCCTGCTGCAGTGGATTTACCCTTACGCCTGTCTCACCGTCCGCAACCGCGGCTGGTTGACGCGCTGAGTCCCCGCCCGGTTCCCCCTTCAGGGAACCCGGAGCCGCGCAGACTGTCGGTGTTTCCCCCCGCAGGAAAATTCCCCGGATAACCAGCCCCGCGGGTGGCAATCGGCTTATAAGTGTCTATACTATTACAGGGCCATGGGGCCCCGGAGGACAACCTACAAAACTGACGGATCGCACCCGCCGCGCCGGCGGGGGCGGTTGGTCCTGGCCGCTTTCACATGCTGCTGATAAAAATTATGATCCTGGCCATGGTGCAGGGCGCGGCCGAACTGCTGCCGGTGTCCAGCTCCGCCCATGTCATCGTCGCGGAAAAATTGCTGGGCCTCAACCCCACCTCGCCGCAGATGACGCTGCTCCTGGTCATGCTCCACACCGGCACAATGTTTGCGGTCATCGCCTATTTCTGGCACTCCTGGAAAATCAACTTTTTCTCCTCCCGGCAGGAGTTCTGGAATTTTGCCAAACTGGTCACCGTGGCCACGGCCTTTACCGGGGTCGTGGGCCTGGCCTTAAAATTTGTCATCGAGAAAATCGTCTACCGCAACGTGCCGCATGCCCAGGTGGAGATGTTGTTCGGCAATCTCCCCCTGATCGCCGCGTCCCTGGCCGCGGTGGGCCTGTTCATTATCGTCGCCGGACTGCGGCAGAAGCGGCTCCGCCGCCGCGCCCCCCTGGGGCTGAAAGAGTCTGCCTGGATCGGCGCGGTCCAGGGCGTCTGCCTGCCGTTTCGGGGATTTTCCCGCTCCGGGGCCACCATCTCCACCGGACTGGTGCTGGGGGTGGCCAAAGATCGCGTCGAGGAATTCAGTTTTGCCCTGGCCGTGGTCCTGACGCCGCCGGTCATCATACGCGAGGTCTGGCGCTTATTAAAGGCCCAGGGGGTTTCCTGGTCGCATGACGCCGGCGCCGTGGCCCTCTTTTATCCCAGCCTCCTGGGCATGGTCTTTAGTTTCATGGCGGGGCTTCTGGCCCTCAGGTGGCTGTCCCGCTGGCTGGAGCAGGGCCGCTGGCCGCTGTTCGGCGCCTATTGCCTGGTCTTTGCCGCCACGGTCCTTGTGCTGGTTAAGATAGGGTTTTAAGGCGTCAATCCTGTCCCGAATAGTTCAAGGTTCAAGGTTCAAGGTTCAAAGTTAAGGTGGGGTGCCCGCAAAGCACCAGACCAGTGGAGCGTTTCAAAATTAGCTGGACTTAAAATCAGGATAGAGGCGCGGATTTGGCAGTTTAAGTCCCCCTTTTCTAAAGGGGGATTTAGGGGGATTTTAAGGGGTTACCAAAATCCCCCCTGACCCCCCTTTAAGAAAGGGAGGAAAAGACCCGCTTTTCCGGGGTCGCTTAACTTCTGAAACACACCACTAGATTGGCGGGCGAGGACGCCCGCCCTGCGACTTTTCATAATTTATGGGTGGGCCAAAGCCCCCGGCAAGACGGAGCCAAGATGATTGACATAAACATACCCGGTTTCAAGGAGTTGCGGCTCTCGCACCTGATCCTGGACTACAACGGCACCATCGCCTGTCATGGCCGGCTCCTGGCGGGGGTGGCGGAGAAGCTGGAGCTTCTGGCCCCCCACCTGGCCATCCACCTCCTCACCGCGGACACCTTTGGCACCGTCCGGGACCAGGTGGCGCATCTGCCCGCGGACCTGGTGGTCATCCCCCTCGGCGATCAGGCCCTCGCCAAATGCGAGTTTATGCGCGGATTGGGGTGTGAACACACGGTGGCCGTGGGCAACGGCAGAAATGACCGGCTCATGCTCCGGGAAGCGGCTTTGGGGATCGCGGTGCTCCTGGCCGAGGGGGTGGCGGTGGAGGCCCTGCTGGCCGCGGACGTCCTGGCCCCAGGCATCCTGGAGGCCCTGGATCTGCTGCTGGTGCCCGCCGCCTTGACCGCCACCCTGCGGTCGTAAGCCACCCCAGCGGCCAAATCTTCCCGGATTCCCGGATTTTTTCCGGCCGGCCCGGCGTCTAACGGCAAAGGCGCATTGATTTTTCCGGCCAAATGGTCTTATAATCGAAATTATCTTCGTTAAAGGAGGTGACCCCAGATGCTGCGCCTGATTTTGCGCCTTTATGCCAAATCCTGAACCCTGGACCCGAGAGGTCTTGGCAAGGCTCTCGAAGACATAACGGCTAAGACCGGCGGGGTCACCCGGGGAGAAGCAGCAGCCATGCTCCCTGCCCGCATGATCCGTCTGTGACCCTCCTCATGTGCCCCGGCCCATCTTAGTTCCACCCCTGCAAAACTTCCCTGGATGCGCTCAACAGAACGCGTATTTTGGCGTTTTTCCAAACCGCGGAGCGCCCAGGCGTAAGCCTAACCAGACTTGGGGATGTGACTTTGTGAAGAAAGTGCGGCTGGCTTGCTGTAATTTCCTGCCGGAAGTGCAGGTATTGAAGGAATTCGCCCTGACTCACGGGTTTGACGGCGTGGATTGGAGCTTTTTCCAGGAAGAGCTCCCTTGCAGCCCCGCGGCGGAATCCGCCTTGGTCAAGTCCATCGCCCTCCTGGACCCCCTGGAGGTGCGTTATCATTGCCCCTTCAGCCAGTTGGACCTGGGGCATGAAAACCCCGCCGAGGCCCACAAGGCCCAGCAGGTATTGCGCCAGGTCTGCCGTCTGGTCTCCAAGGTGGGCGGGCGCTACCTCACCATCCACATTGGCTTGGGCCTGGACCACACCCTTGACCTGGGGTGGGAGCGGACCGTGAAAGGGTTATCCGATCTGGTGCGCTTCGCCAACCATCTGGGGGTGCGCCTCTGCCTGGAAAACCTGGCCCTGGGGTGGACCAGCCGTCCGGAACTCTTCGAGAAGCTCCTGCGCACCGCCAACGCCTGGGGCACCATCGACATCGGCCATGCCCAGGTGAGTCCATCGATCCGGAGCCATCGGTTCCGCGTGGCGGATTTTGTCATGCCGCACCCCGAGCGCTTCGTCAACGCCCATGTCTACCATGAAGAACGGAGCCGGGGTCACGTGCCGCCCCAAAAACTGGCCGACCTCCGGGAGCGCCTCCTGCTCATAGAAAAGCTGCCCCTGTGCCGCTGGTGGGTGCTGGAGCTGCGGGAGGAGGCCGGGCTCCTGCAAACCTTGAGCATCGTGCGGGAATTCTTCAACAAAGGCGCCAGCCCCTCGCAGACCGCCTGAGGACGCCCGGGAGGTTGATGCGCCAGACGGGATAAAGCTGGTATACTGAAAACTACACCATGATGACAAGTTCCTTACCCATCCACCAGGAAGAGAGATGACCGACAAGCCTTATCAGCCCTTGATGGAGCAGGTCCGCGCCGCCGGCTGAGCCGCCAAGGTTCCTCCCGGGATTCTGGAGGAAATCTTGCAGTCTCTGCCCATCCAGTCGCATCCCGACCTGCTGGTCGGCATGGAGACCGCGGATGATGCGGGCGTTTA
>CAYNMI010000199.1:0-5166 GCA_964398095.1 uncultured Desulfobacca sp. | reverse complement strand
ATCCACGACGAACGTGATTTTGACCAGAGGATTCATGGCTTTAATGCCCGCTCCCTGGAGCGCTTCCTGGCCTCGGCGGCGGTGCACAGCGAGCTGGCCGCCGCCGCCTTAAACCTGTACCGCTACTATTTCCCCAAGTCGGTCATGATTAACAACCAGAGAGATCCCCAGGAGATCGATGTGAAAAAACTACCAGATTTCAAGGTTACTCCTGAGAATCTGATCGCTATTATTAAAGATCATCAAGACCATTACTTGGGCCCGTACAAGAACCGCTTGGAAAAACTTATCACTATTTGCCGGGAACATCATATGGTGCCGGTGCTGCTGACCCAGCCGGTGCTTTACGGTGATGTCGTGGATCAAGCTACGGGCGTGTCCTTGAAGCACAAGTTCGTGGCCAAAGACATGGACGGCGCTACGGCCTGGGATGTTTTGGAACTATATAACGACGTGACCCGGCAGGTGGGCCGGGAAAGGGGCGTCCTGGTCATCGATCTGGCCCGGCAAATGCCCAAAAACTCCCTCTACTTTTACGACCTGATGCACTACACCAACACTGGCGCCGCCCGGATGGCGGAGATCATCGCCGCACAGTTAACCCCGTTTCTGGCTCAAAAATTTCCGTCTTTTTATAAGGGGGGGCTAACCCCACGGCCCGCCGCCCCCTAATCTCCGGATATTGCCCCATTTTTACCTGGTTATTTATCATTCCTCGCCTTTGCAGAACATGCTTTTCTGGAGCCGCTGGTTTTACCGTGAAAAACTTCAAATCCCCCTAAATCCCCCTTTTCCCAAGGGGGACTTTAATACCCCCCTTTGAAAAAGGGGGGCAGGGGGGATTTTTCATCCTCGGGGGTGAGACACTTGTGGTTCATGAGTGTTTAGCATGAAAGTCCCACCCTAGGGGCGAGCCGCCGGCTCGCCCCGCCACAGGATATTATCGGGAATGCGGTCCAGGCAGGATACCCAGGATCGGCCCAACCCGGCCCCCATCCATATCGGCACTTCCGGCTGGCACTACGACCACTGGCGGGGGCCCTTTTATCCCGATGCGTTAGGCGCCGGCCGGTTTCTCACCTATTACGCCGGCCGCTTCTCCACGGTGGAGATCAACAATTCCTTCTACCGGCTGCCTTCGGAGCGGGCCCTGGCCGCCTGGCGGGACACCGTGCCCCCGGACTTCCTCTTTGCCGTCAAGGGCAGCCGCTTCATCACCCACCTGAAAAAGCTCCAGGACCCGGAGCGCTCCCTGGCCCCGTTTTTGGAAAGGATCGCCCTCCTGGAGGAGAAGCTGGGCCCCATCCTCTTTCAGTTGCCGCCCCGCTGGCATTTTAACGCCGCCCGCCTGGCCGCCTTCCTCCAGGCGCTGCCGGGAAAATACCGCTATGCCCTGGAACTCCGGGACCGGAGCTGGATCAATGCCGCGGCCCTGGACCTCCTGGCCCGCCGCGGCGTCGCCTTCTGCATCTATGAGTTGGACGGCTACCTTGCCCCCCGGGAAGTCACCGCGGACTTCGTCTATATCCGGCTCCACGGCCCCGGCGGGCCCTATCAGGGGAAATACGGCGCCCGGACCCTGACGGCCTGGGCCGCGGCCATGGCCGCCTGGGCGCAACAGGGCCGGGAGGTCTTCTGCTACTTCGACAACGATGAGGCGGGCTACGCCGTCCAGGACGCGGCGCAGTTGCAGGAGTTGTGCCGGAAAGTTTAGTAAATTGATGTATAAACTACTATCAAAACGATGGAGGTATGCTCATGCCACCTAAGAAGACCAATAATGAGGTGATGACGCGCAATTTAGCCACTATAACCGCGGACGCCCCCCTGAAGGCCGCCTATGAGGCCCTCAAGAAGAACCTGGAAGGTCCGCCCCATGCCCCCGGGTTGGTGGTTCTCGACCAGGCAGGACAATATGCCGGCCTGTTGACCCTGGACGATTTTATGAAAGAGCTGGCCCGGCTCTATCGCGCCGCCTGCGATCAGACCGAGGGGAAAGAGTGGATCGCGAAGTTTTTCAACCAGTGCGAGCTGATCGGGATTAAGAAGGTGGCGGAAATCATGAGCGGGAAACGTCAGTCGGTCCGGGAGAGTGATGACTTTGAAAAATCCTGCGCCGTGATCCTCCGGAAAAAGCTCAACCTCCTGGCCGTGGTCGACGAAAACTCAAAACCGGTGGGAATCATCAGCCGGCGCCGGGTGCTGGAGGAGATTGCCCCCCGCCTCTTCAAATAGCGGCTCCCAGGAGGCGGTCCGCACCGCCTCAGGCAACCGTCGGCCGGGGCCGCTGGCGGGGCAGGGTGAAAGAAAAGGTGGCCCCGCCGTCCACCTGGCCTTGGGCCCAGATGCGGCCGCCATGCCGCTGGACGATACGCTGCACCAGGGCCAGCCCCACCCCGGTGCCTTCAAATTCCTCATAGCGGTGCAACCGTTGAAACACCCCGAATAATTTATGGGCGTACTTCATATCGAAGCCCACGCCGTTGTCCTTGACGTAATAGACCTCTTCATCGTCGGCGCTCGTACAGCCCACCTCGATGACCGCGGCTTCCCGGGGACGGGTGAATTTGAGGGCGTTGCCCAGGAGATTGACCCAGACCTGGCGCATCAAGGCCCGGTCGGCCCGGGTCGTGGGCAGGGGCTTCAGGTCCCACTGCACCGTCCGCTCCCCCAGGGTTGCTTGGAGTTCACTGACCACGTTCCGGACCAGCTTGTTCATGTCCAAGGCGGCCACTTTCACCGCTTGGCGGCCCAAACGGGAGAAGGCCAGAAGATCGTCAATGAGCCGGCCCATATTATGGGTGTTGGTCCTGATGATATCCAATAACCGTTGCCCTTCGGCATCCAGGCGGTCGGCATGATCCTTCAGGAGAATCCGGGAGAACCCGTCAATGGCCCGGAGGGGCGCCCGGAGGTCATGGGAAACGGAGTAGGAAAAACTCTCCAGTTCCTGGTTGGCCGCCTCCAACTGGGCCGTGCGGCTTTGCACCCGTTGTTCCAGCTCTTCATTGAGTTGTTGAATTTCTTGCTCGGCTTCTTTCCGCTTCGTGACGTCATTGAGGGCAAAGACCAGAAAATCCACTTCCCCCCTGTCATCCAGGATCGGCACCAGGGTCCAGTCCCAGTAGGTCACCCCCCATTCCGGGTGGTCGGGAAAGATGAAGGGCCTGGCCACGGCCTGGTAGGGGATCTTGATGGTCACCACCCGGGTGAAGATGGCCTGGTTTTCCGCGTCCGGATAAAATTCGAAATGATTGTGGCCCGGGAACTCCGCCACGTCCCGCTGGCAGGCCTGGGCATAAGCCTCGTTTACCCGGATGAAGTTGAACTCCTTATCCAGGAAGACCAGGGGGGTGATGGTGTGGGCGAAGAAGGCCTCCACGGTGCGGGTTTTTTCCTTGAGGAATTCTTCGGCCCGTTTCCGTTCGGTGATGTCAATGCCCAACTCCAGGACCAGGGGCGAGCCGTCGCTGTCCGCAAAGAAATAGGCGTAGGCGTGGTAAGTCCGGCCCCCCCGGTGGACCCACTCCCGCTCCTGGGGTTCATGGGTTAAAAGGACCTGCATGGCCTGGCAATCCCGACAGGGGGTGGTGAAGCCGTGCAACACCTGATAGCATAGCCGGTCGCCGGGGTCCCCGAACCTTTCCCGGAAAAACCGGTTGGCAAACTTGATGGAATAATCCGGGGCCTTCAGATAAACGTAGGCGGGCAGCTCCTCCAGGAGGGACAGGAGACGCCGGCGTTCCGCCTCCAGGGACGTCTCGGCCTGGTGCAGGGCCGTAATGTCCCGAATCACCCCGATGATCCCCATGGGCCGGCCTTGGGGATCAGTTATGAGAGAGGCGTTGATCAGTACCGGGACCTCCTGGTGGTCTTTGGTCAATAAGCCGCACTCCAGGTCCCGTTTGTAGCCCTCCTCCAGGCAAATGGAGAGACCTGACAGGAGTCTGACGGCATCCCGGTCCGCCACCAGCATCGTGGCCGGTTCTCCCAGCACTTCCCGGCCCCAGCCGAAATATTCCGTCAGGGCTTTATTGATGTGATTAATGCGTCCCCTGAGGTCAGTGATGATCACCCCGTCCAGCATACCGTCAACGGTCTGGACCGCCATGGTGGCCGCGGCCGCGCCTTCCTGGGCCTCCAGGGCGGCCGCGGTGCTGACGCCGATTTGCCGCACCGCCAGGATGATGCCGGTCACCCCCAGCAGCCAGAGCACCAGATGTCCCAGGATGAGGGCATTCCGGGAATGCCAGTTCTCCGCCAGGAGGGGCGCCAGGGGCACCGCCACACTGAGGCCGCCCCGGATGTCGCCCGCCCGGTAGCCTTGCTCCGCATGGCATCGCAGGCAACTGGGATCGGTCCGTAAGGGGCGCATCAGGCGCATGTAGTCCTTGCCGTGGCGCCTGACCACCCCGCTGACTTCGTCCACCCCCCGGTGAAAGTCCTTCAGCGCCTTCGCTTCCCAAGGGTCGGGTCCGTTTTGGGGCCGGATGGGCTTTAAACTGGTCAGGTGCCCCTGGGGGAGACCTTCTTTTTTGGCCAGGGCATAGACCTGACGGGTCATGTAGGCCGGGTTCACCAGGGTGAGGTGGCGGCCCGAGGGCGTGATGATATCCCGCTCCGGCAGCCGGGCCAGGTATGGGTTGGGAGGCGTATCCGGGGTCACCGGGACATATACGCCTCCGTGGGCCGCGGCCCAACGGCGGTAGAGCGCATCCCGCTCGTAGTTGGTCAGGGCGATGTGGCGGGCTATCGAGAGGTCCTCATTCCGGTGCTGCGCCAGATTCCACCAGAGCGATGCCGCCGCCACCAGGGTCCATACTCCTATGAAGATCAAACCATAGAACTTCAGGGGAATGGCGTGCAGTTTTTTTTGTGCATCAGCCTGCATCACGGCTCCGTGATACCCGCGCCCGCGCCGGCCCCTGCCGGGATCCGGTACGCGGGCCGCCGTCCTTAGCCTCCGGGAATTTTATCATCCAGGCCCCCCTGACCCCATGGCGGGGGCGCCTCAATCAAGTATACCAATAAATTAAAATTTTTTTGGGAAGATATGCAGGATCGGCGAGGTAAATGTGGCCGGGCTCTAGCCTGAGGCGCGGCCGGCGGGATAAGCCGGGTTCTGAACTCTAGCGCGGTTGTTCCTCTGAGGCAAAGTCTAATAGT
>CAYNMI010000198.1:0-5214 GCA_964398095.1 uncultured Desulfobacca sp. | reverse complement strand
CGGGATCGGAGCACATGAACATATTGGACCGGGCCAGCACCACCCCCGGCACCTTCCGGGCCTGCTCACAAACCTTTTCCACGTCCACGGCGTCGGAAATATTGCCGCCGCAATGGCAGACGTAGACGCCGACTTTGCCTTCGGGGACGGGGGTAGGGGGTTTCTTCTTCGCCATCAACTTTTCTCCGCACATTAGCTGTCAACTATCAGCCGTCAGCTTGAGAAGCAATGTGGCGGGCGGGGACGCCCGCCCTACAAATCTTTGCCTTCGAAGATGAGAGCAAGGGATTTTCTCTCCCTTCAACGCCGCCGAGGGCGGCGGCGCCACATTTACGGCGCCTTCCATATCTCAGGGGTGAGCCGGGTTCATGAAGCACGGCTCACGGCTCTCTGCTTACTGCTCACTCCCCGGGCCGCCAGATACCGGGAGGCCTCCATGGCCGCGGCGCCGGCTTCCACGATGCTGTCCACGATATCCTTGGGTCCGGCCGCGGCCCCGGCGACAAAAACGCCGTCGAGATCGGTCAGGGTCGGGGCCAGTTTGGGCTTCACGGTCTTAATGAAGTTATCGTCCCCGGTGGCCAGGGCGCAGCTCCCTTCGGGATGCCAACCCGGCAGCATGCCCAGGGACAGCACCACCAGGTCGTGCTCGGCCACCTGGACCCCGCCGTCCGCTTCCTGAGATTCATAGCGGACCCGGACGGCCCCGTTCTCCCCGGGGTCAAGATAGGCCACCTTGCCTTTGACAAAATTCACCCCCATGGCCTGGGCGTTTTGGAAGAACTGCTCATACCCCTTCCCAAAGGCCCGGATATCCATGTAATAAATGGTGATATCCGCCAGGGGCAGGGAACCGGACAGGAGCATGGCCTGCTTGATGGCATACATGCAGCAGACCCGGGAGCAATATGGCACCCCCAGGCTCTGGTCCCGGGAACCGGCGCACTGGATGAAGGCGATGTTATCCGGCTCCATGCCGTCGTAGGGCCTGAGGACGCGGTTATATGGGCCGTGGGGCGCCAGCAACCGCTCCATCTGCAGGGCCGTGATCACGTTGGGAATCTTCCCCTGGCCGTACTGGACCTTGTTCTCCACCGGGGTCAATTCAAAGCCGGTGGCGATCACCGCGGTGGCGGCCGTCAGGGTGAAATCTTCCGGCTCCTGAAAATAGTTCACCGCCTGGGTGGGGCAGACCTTGGCGCAGCGGCCGCACAGGATACAGTTTTCCGGATCGATGAGGGCCGTCTGGGGAATGGCGTTGGAGAAGGGAATATAAATGGCCTTCCGGGCCGCAAACCCCCCTTGCTCGGCGTCAGACGCCAGCACGGGACACTGATATTCGCACTGGCGGCAGCCGATGCACTTCACGTCGTCCACATAGCGGGGCTTTTGGCGGATCCCGGCCTCCAGAACGTCGCCCCGGCGCGTCAGGGACTCCATCTCACAGTAGGTGAAGATGGTAATGTTGGGATGATGGGCCGCCGCGGCCATCTTGGGGGTGGTGATACAACTGGAGCAATCCAGGGTGGGAAAGACCTTGGAGAGCCGGATCATTTTGCCGCCGATGGAGGCGTCCCTTTCCACCACCGCCACCGCGAAATCCTGGTCGGCGAGATTGAGGGCCGCCTCCAGCCCGGCGATCCCCCCGCCCAGGATCAGGGCGTCAAATCGAAGACCTCGCTGAGAACCCATACTCATGGGGCAACCTCTAGAAGGTGAGAACCTTGTAGTCGGGGCTGGCGATTTTCTCCGCCAGCAATGGCATCGAGACAATGACGGTCCCCTCAATCAGGTCATCCTGGGTGATGAGGCGTCTTTCGGCGCAGGACTTGCACACCATAACCGGGTTTTCGCGGCTTTTCAGCATATCCATATAGTTACTCAGGCATTCGCCATAGGCCGCTTTGATGCCTTGAGCCCAGTGGACCGCCTCGTCCAGGAGAAAGACTTCCACGTGATTGCCCTGTTCGGCAGTAATAGCTGCGATTTGGATAGCCCGGATGGCACTGCCGGATTTTTCCAGGCCCTTGGTGATGATAAAAAGGAGTTTCATGGCGTATTCCCTTCTCAGCCGACTCAGGCGGCGCCGGCCGCCGCCGGCCGCTCGCTCCCAGGCGGGCCCAACTCTGAGATGATGTCATTCATCTGCTTCACTTCGTTGATAAAGGCCCGGGTGCACACCGTACAGATGGCGGTGAGCCGGAGCCGGCGAAAATCCAGGCCCCGGGCCTTCATCAGCTCATAGATCCGGTCAATGCGCTTGGCCAGGGCTTCATAGGCCCCTTCGTAAGGGCACTCCACCCCGCAGGACATGATGATGATGCCGGCGATGCCTTTGTCGAAACAGTCCAGATAAAATTTCTCGGGAAAGAGCACCGGCGCTTTAACCCGCAAGATATACGTATTGGCAGGGTAGCTCTGGTGCCCCTGCCCCACGGCGTCGGCCCCGGGATAGGCGCAGCTCTCCGTGGCCAGAATCAGGATTTTTCCCGCATATTTTTCGGCCGCCATGAGGCCTCCAGGTTACTTTTTCCGGGTGATGAAAATGCGGTCGTAGCCGTCGGCGGCCACAGAGCCCAGAAATTCGTGGCCCACTTTGTTGGCCCACAGGGGCATATCGTCCTTGGTGCCCGGATCATTGGAGAGGATTTCCAGGACCTCGCCCACCTTTACCTTGCCAATGGCCTTCTTGGCTTCCATCAGCGGCCCCGGGCAGGCGCTGCCCCGGGCATCCACCACGGTTGCGGCCTTTAGAGTAGCCAGATCTACCGTTGCCATCGTTGATCTCCTTTCAGATATTGGTGCCAGCTTGACACCGGAACATGCTTCTTGGGGATTATAAAGCAATATCAATGCCAAGCGTGGAGAAAACCTGCCTCTTAAATTATAAATTAAAATTAGTAAGTTAGCTTGAGACGGCCAATTGGTTTACTAAACATCTGCTAAGTCATCACTTATCAGGTGTTAATGGTCTTAGCAGGCCAGGTTCCCGGAGAAATGCGATAGCCGCGGCCGGAGTTTGGAGAGCTGGTCTAACCGGTTTTAGAGGTCAGCAACCAGGCAACCCAGGTGAAACTGATATCCGGAGGGAGTTCGGGATGCCAGAAATCCTTGATGACTCGCCGGTCCAGGAGCCACCCCAACTGCCGGTAGCTCTGGAGCAGGAGATCCTCCTGGTTGTGGCGGAACCCGGAGAGGATGAGGCGCCCCTCCGGCGCGGCCAGGCGGTCCAGTTCCGCTACCTTGTCCATCTGCACTTCCCAGGGGAGGTTGGCGATCACCAGGTCAAAGGGGCCCTTAACGCACTCGGTGGAGCCTTGGGCCACCCGGAGCGCCCCGGCCAGACCGTTGTCTCTGGCGTTCTCCCAGGTAGCTTGAGCCGCGCCCGGGGCAATATCCACCCCCAGCACCCGGGGGACCCCCAGGGCGGCCGCGGCCAGGGCCAGGACCCCGGCGCCGCAGCCCACATCCAGGAGCTTGGGCGCCGAGGCCGCCGCCAGGGCCTCCCGGAGCAAGTCAAGACACAGGCGGGTGGTAGGGTGGCCGGGCGGAAAGGCCGAGCCGCTCCTGACCTGCACAACCTGTTCGACCAGCTCACGTCGGTGCGGCTGCCCCCGGAGGCGGAGGACTATTTGAGGAGACAAACGGTAAAACCAACCTGAGGGTTGCGTGCCTGCCAAGCCGGGTTCCACCTCAGGCAAGGCGCAGAAGCTCTTCGGAGTCAACCTCATCCGGGAGACTGCTTTCCCTGCCCCTCACCGGGTTATGTGCTCGCCACTGGCCCAGGGCCAGATCCAGCGGATCGGTGCAGATTGGTGCCAGGGGCTTAATGCGTCGATTTTGCCGGCGCGCCGGGGTCCGGCGGCGCCAGGCCGAACCGCTTGATTTTGCGGCGCAAGGTGTTTTTATCGATGCCCAGTTCCCGGGCCGTGGCCATCCGGCGCCAGCCGTGGCGTTCCAGGGCCTCCCAGAGGAGACGTTTTTCCTGTTCTTTCAGGCTCAGGCTTTCCGGGAGCATGACGGGTTGGCCTTCTCTCCGGAGATGGTCGGGCAGATGCGCGGGCTGGATCAGGCCGTTGGAGCACAGGATAAAGGCGTGTTCAATGGCGTTTTCCAGTTCCCGGATATTGCCGGGCCAGTCGTGTCGCATGAAAATCGCCAGGGTATCATAGCTCAGGCCGGTAATCTTCTTGTTCTGCACTTTGTTGAAGCGCTGCATGAAATGCTCGGCCAACAGCGGCAGGTCTTCTTTGCGTTCGGCCAGGCGCGGCAAGATGAGTTTTACCACGTTGATCCGGTAATAGAGGTCTTTGCGGAAGGCGCCCGCTTCCACCAGGCGCTCCAGGTCCTTATGGGTGGCGGCGACAATGCGCACGTCGGCCTTGACGCTCTTGGAGGACCCCAGGGGCGTGTAGGCGCGTTCTTCCAGGACCCGCAGCAGCCGCACCTGGAGGGCCGGGGAGATGTCGCCGAACTCGTCCAGGAACAGCGTGCCGCCTTCGGCCATGGCAAAGCGCCCCCGGCGGTCCCGCCGGGCGTCCGTAAAGGCGCCGGCGGTATGGCCAAAAAGCTCGGATTCCAGCAGGGTGTCGGGGAGGGCCCCGCAATTGATGGCCACAAAGGGTCCCTGGGCGCGTCGGCTCAGGGTATGCAAAGCCCGGGCCACCAGTTCCTTGCCGGTGCCGCTTTCTCCCTGGATCAGCACATTGCTGTCGCTCCGGGCAACATCCGGCAGCAGGGAAAAGATTTTGTGCATCAAGGGCGACTTGGAAATGATGTCGCCCAGGCGGTATTGACGGTGGATTTCCCGGCGCAGCTCTTCCACCAGGCTCAGGTCCCGAAAGGTCTCCACCCCGCCGATGATCTCCCCCGCCTCGTCCTTGAGCAGCGCCGTGCTGATACTGATGGGAATCTCCCGGCCGTCGGCTCTCAGGATGGCGATGGGCTGGCAGACCACCGGTTTGCCGGTTTCCAGGGTTTGTTTCAAAACGCAGGCGGTTTCGCAGATGTTGGCCCGGAACACCTCGCAGCACGGGCGGCCCAGGGCTTCGGCGGCCGGAATGCCGGTGATTTCCTCCGCGGCCCGGTTGAAAAACGTGATCTGCCAGTTATGGTCCACGGTGAAGACGCCATCCGCGATGCTATCCAGGATGACCGCGGTCTGGGGGGGGAGGATGGATTTGCCAAAGCCAAGCCGCGCCTCCGGGCGGCTGC
>CAYNMI010000197.1:0-5271 GCA_964398095.1 uncultured Desulfobacca sp. | reverse complement strand
TCATCAACAAGCAGCGCATCCTGCCGGTGGTGGAGGACGGCAAGGTCATCGGCCTCATCAGCCGCACCGACCTGCTCCACATGCTCATCTCCGAAAATGACGAGGCCCAGTGGTCCCAGCCGCTCCGCACCAAGAAAATCGATTCCCTGATGCGGGAGCGCCTGCCCAAGGACATTCTGGAGATCTTGAAACAGGTGGGCCTGGTGGCCGCGGAGCTAAAATTCAGCGCCTACGTGGTGGGCGGGTTTGTCCGGGACCTGTTGCTCAAACATGAAAACCTGGACATCGACATTGTCATTGAAGGGGACGCCATCGTGTTCGCCCGGAGCTTCGCGGCGCGCTTCGGGGCCCGCTCCCGGGAGTTCCAAAAATTTAAAACCGCGGTGCTGATTTTTCCCGACGGCTTTAAAATCGACGTGGCCACCGCCCGCACCGAATACTACGAGGCCCCGGGGGCGCTGCCCATCGTGGAATACAGCTCCATCAAGATGGACCTCTACCGCCGGGACTTCACCATCAACACCCTGGCCCTGAAGCTCAACCCCGGGGAGTTCGGCACCCTGCTGGATTTCTTCGGGGCCCAGCGGGATTTGAAGGAAGGCCGCATCAGCCTGCTCCACAACCTGAGCTTCGTGGAAGATCCCACCCGGGTCTTCCGGGCCATCCGCTTCGAGCAGCGCTTCAAGTTCCGCATCACCAAGCTGGCCGCCAATCTCATCAACAATGCGGTCAAAAACAACTTTTTCGACCGCCTCTCCGGCGCCCGCCTGTTCGGGGAGCTGCGGCTCATCCTCCAGGAGGAAAACCCCATTCCCGCCATCGCCCGTCTGGCGGAATTCAACCTGCTCAGCGCGGTCCATCCCCGGCTGGGATTCGATGAGGCCACCCGGTCCATGTTGGAGCAGGTCCAGGCGGTCCTCTCCTGGTATGACCTGCTTTACCTGGAAGACAAATATAACCGCTGGCTGGTCTACTTCCTGGGGTTGGTGGACCATCTGACCCGGTCCGAACTGGAGGAGATGCTCAAGCGCTTCAACCTGTCCCCCAAACAGGCCCTCACCATCAACCAGGGCAAGGAGGCCAGCGAGGCGGCCCTGGTGCGGCTCTTCCGCTACGGCGACCCGAACCGCACCCAGATTTATCATCTCCTGGCCCCCCTGGGCACGGAATTCATCCTCTCTATGATGGCCAAATCCCGCCATGAGACCTCCCGCAAGGCCATCTCCCTCTTCTTCACCCATCTCAAGCATCTCAAGCCGGAGCTCAAGGGGCGGGACCTGGTGGCCATGGGCTACCGGCCCGGCCCCCTCATCAAGGAGATGCTGGACCGCCTGCTGGAGGCCCGCCTCAACGAAAAGGTCAAGAGCCGGGCTGAGGAGCGGGACTTCATCCGCCGCGCTTTTGGGCCGGCGTGAGGGAAGACGGCAATCTGCTCCGAAAAGTTTTTGGTGGCACCGGTATCATACCGGTGGGGGTGCACAGGTTGAAAACCTGTGCCACCAAAGGCGGTGAGCATGGAGGCCAACCCCACCGGACTTTTCATTATTTATGGGCGGCCCGCAGGCCCATGAGGAACTGCTAAGAAAACTTCAAAGTCCAAGGTTGATGCAGGGTGCGCACTGCGCACCAGCGGCGGGGGGATTTTTCGGAAGATTTTCCCTCAGCCTTCACCGCAAATCGTCATGGTCAACTTGATTATTTTGTCAGGAATCTTCTGGCGAGGGCGTTGCGATCTATGGACCCCTTCGCAGTGCGGGGCAAGTCAGTCAGGATATGGATGCGTTCGGGAACCTCGTAGCCTACCAGCGCCGCGCGGCAGTAGTCCCGAAGTTCAGCCTCGGTTAGCTGCATTCCAGGCCGCACGCTGACCGCGGCTTGCACAACCTCGCCATAGATGGCATCCGGCTCCCCAAACGACGCCGCTTCGAACACCTTCGGGTTTGACAGCAGTACGGTGTCGATATCACTCGGGGCGATCTTCTCTCCTCCCCGGTTGATGACCTCCTTCAGGCGCCCCTTGATGAACAGGTAGCCGTCCCGGTCAAGCCTGCCGAGATCTCCCGTGCGGAACCACCCGTCCACGAAGCTCTCGGCGTTGGCGTTGGGATTGTTGAGGTATCCGGAGGTCAGCGCCGGGCCGCGCACACAGATCTCCCCGACCTCGCCAATGGCGGCATTGCGTCCAGCGCCGCCGGCGATGCGAACCTCAAGGCCGAGGGCCAGACCTACTGACTCCGTCTTGTTCGGTCCTTGCAGGGGGAGTGGATTCGAGGTCGCCTGATGCGAGGTCTCCGTCATGCCGTAGGCCCCGATCATCGGGGCGTGGAAGGTGTTGGCTGCGGAAGTGACGAGCTCGGTATCCAGCGGCGCACTGCAACTGCGGATGAAGCGCAAGGCCAGGGGCGATGAGTGGGGATACTCTTGAGCGGCGCGATTCACCAGAATGCGGTGGATAGTGGGCACTGCCGTGTACCAGGTAGCCCCGACCCCCGCCATGTCGGGCCAGAAGCGGTGGGCTGAAAAGCTCCCGGTGTTCGGGAGGTAGGCGCCGCCGCCACTCGCCAGGGTCGAGAGCAGCCCGGCCACGAGTCCGTGCCCGTGGAACAGCGGCATCACGATGAGCGTCGCGTCCTGAGGGGACAAATCATAGACGGTCGTGATGGCGTGAATCGATTCGGCCACATTGCGGTGCGTCAACGGTACTGCCTTGGGCGCCGAGGTCGATCCCGCCGTAAACATGATCAGGGCCGCGTCGGCGTTGATGAGGGGCGGAAGACTCACCGGAGCAGCCGCACCGGACCCTGTCCTCTGGGCGTCGGCGTTGGAGATGCGCACCGTTGCCGCTTCACCGGAGCCGTCGACACCCATGACCCAGCGGCGCGCCTGGGGCGCGGCGCTGCCCCAGTGGTCGATTTGGGCCGCGTGGTGCTGGGGCACCAAAAGGGCGCGCACCGGCAGTTCAGAGAACCGCAGGCGCAGATCCGACAAGGTGAGGGCCGGATTCAGGGGCGCCACCACCGCGCCCGACTTGAGGCTGGCGAGCAGGCCAACGACGAACTCGACGTGGTTGTCCGAGATCAGGGCAATCAAGTCACCTGGCCGTACTCCCAACTGCGAGAGTTGCGCCGCGGCGGCACGCACCAGGTCATTGAGTTTACGATAGCTAAGCACGACCTGAAGATCGGAGGTACCCACCGCGATCCGCTCCGGCCTCTCCTGCACGTGCTTCATGAAGAGATCGGATAGGTTATCGACTCGCGGCGGCGCCCCGGAGCCGCTGGCTGGAGCGGGACTCATCTACGCTTTCTCTGGCCGGGGCGCAAATTCCGCGCGGATGGCGGCACCGCAGTTGTCCAGCGTCGGTGACGGGATCGTGGTTCCCAGCGAGTTGAAGGCACCGAACTTGAGCGGCGTACCAGGCACCTTGCGGCCACCGACGTCTTTGACCATGCTGCGCACCGCGATCTGCTCGAGTCTGCGGGTGTCGTCGATGTTCAGAA
Source organism: uncultured Desulfobacca sp. (assembly GCA_964398095.1). Taxonomy (GTDB): domain Bacteria; phylum Desulfobacterota; class Desulfobaccia; order Desulfobaccales; family 0-14-0-80-60-11; genus 0-14-0-80-60-11. The sequence goes on along the minus strand of CAYNMI010000197.1, from coordinate 1,771 downwards.
CCGCGCCCACCGGCACCCCGGCTTTTTCGATCCGAGCCCGCCATTTCTCCGCGGTGTCGGTTTTGAGAACTACTTCCATGGCCGACTTGAGGGCGTAGTGGTTTTCACTGCGGGCCGCGTTCGTCGAGAACCGGGTATCCGAGGGTAGGCCGGGAAGATTCAAGACGCCGCAGAGGATCCCGAACAAATGATCATTACCCACCGCGATGGCGATGGGCTGATCGCTGCAGTCGAAGGTATCAAAGGGGTACATGAAGGGATGCCGGTTGCCGATGCGGGTGGGCCGCACATGGATGCCTAAGGCGTCCATGAGGCCATGCTCCAGCAGGGCGAAGGTGCTGTCGAGCATGGCAACGTCCACCGTGGTGCCCCGCCCGGTGCGCTCCCGCGCCACCAGGGCCGTCACGATGCCGGCATAGCCGAAGATGCCTGCGGCGATGTCCGAGATTGACGTGCCGACGCGGGTTGGGCCGCCTTTGGGCCAACCGGTCGCGTCCATGAGGCCGGAGAGCGCCTGAATGACCGTGTCATACGCCGCCTGCTGGTGCATGGGACCATACTGGCCGAATCCGGAGATGGAACAGACGATGAGTCGCGGGTGTTCTTTAACGAGGGTTTCCGGGTCGAGGCCCAGGTTTTTCATGACGCCGGGGCGAAAGTTTTCCACCACCACATCAGCCTGCCCGATCATGTTCTTCACCAGCCCCAGGTCATTCGGGTCCTTGAGGTTGAGCGCGATGCTCTCTTTACCCAGATTGGCGAACCGGAAGTATTCAGACGAGCCGTCCTCGACAAAAGGGCCCATCTGCCGCGTGTCGTCGCCGACGCCCGGACGCTCAATCTTGATCACCCGCGCCCCGGCGTCCGCCAGCATGCGCGTACAGGTCGGTCCCGCCAGCACGCGGGTGAAATCGACTACCAAGATGCCCTCGAGGGCGTGTGGTTTTTTAGGGTCGTTGTGGATTTCCTGGGTCGACATGTTGTTCTCCTATTTTCCTTTTTCGTCTCCGACCTGGCTCGGCGGGTTCAGGCTTTGCAGGTGACCACTCTCGGTTCCGGCAGTTGGGTCGATAACGCAGTTGATCAAGGCGGGTGTGCGGGACTTGAGGGCGGCGGTGAGGGCCCCGGTCAACTCTTGGGGAGTTTCCACGTGGTGCCCCTGGCCTCCGAAGGCCTCAATGAGCTTGTCATAGCGGGCTTGAGGCATGAGTACGGTGGGAGCCGGATCAGACGAGGCCGCATTGATGTCGTCGCCACGGTAGATGCCGCCGTTGTTGAACACGATGACCGTGATGGGGAGGTTGTAGCGGCAGATGGTCTCAATCTCCATGCCGCTGAACCCGAAGGCGCTGTCGCCCACAATCGCCACGACCTGGGCACCGGATTCGACGGCCGCGCCGATGGCGTAGCCCAGGCCGATGCCCATGACCCCCCACGTGCCGCAGTCCAGTCGCTTCCGGGGCTCGCGCATATCGAGAATGTTGCGTCCGAAGTCCAGCGTGTTCGCACCTTCATTCACGACAAACACCCCCGACTGGGTGTCCAGCACCTCACGGATGGCACGCAGGGCACTGTAAAAGTTCATGGGACGCGGATCGGCGTCTAAGTGAGCCTGCAGGCTCGCAACATTGTGTTCCTTCTTTTGGGAGAGCTCGTCCAACCAGGCCTGGGGCGCGGTGACGCTGCCAGGTTGCATCACGGCCCGCAACCCAGCCATGACCGAACCGATGTCACCCACCAGGGGAGCCGCGATGCCGCGGTTACTGTCCAT
>CAYNMI010000196.1:0-5311 GCA_964398095.1 uncultured Desulfobacca sp. | reverse complement strand
GTGCCCCGGAGGTCGGCGATGTGGTAAGCCAGCAGTTGCAGCGGCGTTACCAGGACAATGGGCGACAGTTCCAGGGGGACGGCGGGCACGGTAATGACGCTCTCCACCCGATCCCGCACCTGGAGGTTGTCCGCCTCAGTGAGGGCAATGAGCCGGCCGCCCCGGGCCGCGACCTCTTCAATATTGCCCTGCACCTTCTCCAGCACCGGGCTGCGGGACGCCAAGACCAGCACCGGCATGTTTTCGTCAATCAGGGCGATGGGGCCGTGTTTCATCTCCCCGGCGGCGTAGCCTTCGGCGTGGATATAGGAAATCTCCTTGAGTTTCAAGGCCCCTTCCAGGGCGATGGGATAGTGGATGCCCCGCCCCAGGTAGAGGAAATTGTGGGCGTTCATATAGCGGCGGCCGGTCTCCCGGATTTCCGCATCCAGGTCCAGGGTTTCCTGGACCCAGGTGGGCAATTTGAGCAATTCCGTGAGCCGATGCCGGCCATCCGCCCGGTTGAGCCTGCCTAACTGCTGGGCCAGAAACAGGGCGATGAGGTACAGGGCCACCAGTTGGGTGGTAAAGGCCTTGGTGGAGGCCACCCCGATCTCCGGCCCGGCGTGGGTATAGAACACCGCGTCCGCATCCCGGGCGATGCTGGAGCCCACCGCGTTGACGATGGCCAGGGTCTTGGCCCCCAACTCCTTGCCGGCCTTGAGCCCGGCCCGGGTATCCGCGGTCTCCCCGGATTGAGAGATGGGGATGAGCAGGGTATGGCGGTCCACCAGGGGGTTCCGGTAGCGGAACTCGGAGCCCAACTCCACCTCCACCGGGATGCGGCAGAGGTTTTCGATGAGGGTTTTCCCCACCATGGCGGCATGAAACGAGGTGCCGCAGGCCACCAGGAAGATCTTGCGGATGTCTTTAAGCTCGGCCTCCGTCAGGGCAAGCTCCTGGAGCACCACTTCCCCCAGGTCGGGGTTGATGCGCCCCCGGAAGGTGTCAATCAGGGCCCGGGGCTGCTCAAAGATTTCCTTTTGCATGAAATGCTTGTAGCCGGCCTTTTCCGCCATGGCCGGGCTCCAGGTGATGGTATGCACCGGGCGCTCCAGGCGCTGGCCGGCCTGGTTCAGGAGGAGAAACTCGCCATCCTGGACTACCACGAGATCGTGGTCTTCCAGGAAAATCACCCGGCGGGTGTAGGGCAGGATGGCCGGAATGTCCGAGGCCAGGAAGTATTCGCCCTCCCCCAGGCCCAGGATCAGGGGGCTTTCCTTGCGGGCCGCCACCAGCATGCGGGGCTCGTGGGCGTTGAGGATCACCAGGGCATACGACCCTTTGATTTCCCGGATCGTCCGCTGCACCGCCTCCAGATAAGGCGCCCCATCGTCCAGATGCTTGACGATGAGGTGGGAGACGATCTCCGTGTCCGTCTCCGAGGAGAAGCGGTGGCCGGCCTTGAGCAACTCGTCCTTGAGTTCCAGGTAATTCTCGATGATGCCGTTGTGCACCACCGCAATGTCACCCACCCGGTGGGGATGCGCATTGGTCTCGGAAGGACGGCCGTGGGTGGCCCAACGGGTGTGGCCGATGCCCACCTGCCCGGAGAGCGGGTCCTGCTGCAGCAGGTTTTCCAGTTCCCGCAATTTCCCCAGGCTGCGGCGGATGGCCAGGCCGTGGTCGCCGATCACCGCCATACCCGCGGAATCATAGCCCCGGTATTCCAGCCGCTTCAGCCCATCCAGGATGATGGGCATGGCTTCCTGGGGCCCCAGATATCCAATGATGCCGCACATAGTTACCTCATTTAGCAGTTAGCAGTTAGTGGTTAGTGGTTAGTGGTTAGCAATGCTCTCGTTCCCAAGCTCCGGCTTGGGAACGCATCATTTAGCCCAAGCTCTGCTTGGGCACCTCACCAGTGAAGAGAGCAAGCTCATAATAACCGAAACAGCCCCTCACTAACCGCTACTTTTTCTTCCTGCCGATCAAGCGACGGTCCAGGTTCACCTGGCGGGCCCGGGATATGCCCAACTTGCCCGGGGGCACGTCCTTGGTGATGGTGGAGCCGGCTCCTATATAAGCGCCGGCGCCCACGGTCACCGGGGCCACCAGGGCGGTGTTGCTGCCGATAAAAGCCCTTTCGCCGATGCTGGTGGGGTGCTTTTTCTCGCCGTCGTAATTACAGGTGATGGTGCCGGCGCCCACGTTGGTCCCGGCCCCGACGTCCGCGTCGCCCAGGTAGGTGAGATGACCGGCCTTGACGCCTTCGTGCAGGACGGATTTTTTCACTTCCACGAAGTTGCCGACGTGCACCCCCGGCCGCAGGTCGCTTAAGGGCCGGAGATGCGCCCAGGGGCCGACGTCCGCCCCGGCCCCGACCCGGCTCTGGGTGATGACGCAGCCCATCTTGATAGTAACATCATTTTCCAGGATGGAGTCGGCAATTTTAACCGACGCCTCGATAAGGCAGTTCTCGCCGATGACGGTTTTGCCCTGGAGATAGACATTGGGGTAAATCACGGTGTCCCGCCCGATGCTGACGGACGATTCGATATAGGTGGCCTCCGGGTCCATGAGAGTGACCCCCTGGTCCATATGCCGGGCGTTGATCCGGCGCTTGACGGTGCGGCTGGCCTGGGCCAACTCCGCCCGGCTGTTGATCCCCAACAGCGCTTCCCAATCCGGGTCGATGAGGGCTTCCACCCCCCTGCCCTGCTCCCGGGCGATGTGGATCAGGTCGGTGAGATAGATTTCGCCGGTGACCGGACTTTTGGGGATTTTTGACAGCCCCTTACGGAGAAAGGCCGCGTCAAAACAATAAGCCCCGGTGTTGATCTCCCGGATGGCCAGGATGTCGGGGCGGTCCTTGGAGTCTTTGGATTGCAGCACCGCGGCCACCCTACCCTGCTCGTCCCGCACCACCCGGCCGTAGTGGGCGCCGTCCGGGAGGATAATGGTCTGGACGGTGACCGCGGCCCCGGTGCGGTCATGCAGTTGTTGCAGAGCCGCAATACTGTCGCCGGCAATCAGGGGCGCATCGCCGCACAGGACCATGACGGTGCCGGTCTCATGGGGCACTGCGGCCATGGCCACCTGCACCGCGTGGCCGGTGCCCAGTTGGGGCTCCTGGATGACAAAGCGCGCCCCGTAATCCGCCAACGCCGTCTGCACGGCCTCGGCCTGGTGGCCCACCACCACCACGATATCGGTAACCCCCACCTCTCTCAAGGTATCCAGGAGGTAGGCGATCATGGGCCGGCCCAGGATCTGATGGAGGACCTTGGCCCGGCTGGACTTCATGCGGGTGCCCTGGCCCGCGGCCAGGATGACGGCGGTGATTGGTGGCAAATTGTCAACCATATGATGAAACCTCAATGCAGGAAATGTTCCCAAATATGGTGCGTAGAACGCACCCTACGTTTCCTCATCGCTTTCTTCGATGGGGGCGTTGCTGAAAAGAATGCGCAGCATGTCCACTTCGGGGTCATAGGTTACCCTCATGCATCCGCCGATATGTCTTGATTCAATATCACATAATCGCTTATTGAGTGGTGCGTAAAACGCACCCTACTTTTCACCTCGTTCCCACGTTATGTAGCCGTAGGGTGCGTTTTACGCACCATGATCATTCGCCGAAATTATCCGCAGGATACTCATCAACGCCGCCGCCCCAATTGAGCGGGTAGAACCCCTGCGCCACAAAACGGTGGATGGTGGAATAGGGCCAATCAATCGGGCTTTTCACATATCCATGTTTCACCGGGTTCCAATGGAGGTAATCCAAATGGCGGTGAAAATCCTCTTCATCGCGGATGAGATGGTCCCAAAAACGCCGTTGCCAAATGCCGCCTTCCTGGCGACGACTTCTTGAGATATTGATAGTCTCTCCAGAAGCAAAAAAATTTCTACACCTTTTGGTTACAGAACTCTTGATTACGGCCCAACGCGCCGCATATCTGGCGTCATGTTCCGGTAAGGTCCAGATGGCATGAAGATGGTCAGGTAACAATACCCAGGCCTCAATGCTGAAAGGCATTGATTGCCGGACCTGGGAAATACCTTCCCGCAACGCCTGGCGGACTTCCGGGTGAGTTAATATAGGGCGGCGGCCCTGGGCCACCACGGTGAAAAAATAAGTGCCGCCTGCCTGCTTAATACGACGATACTCCGGCAGTGATCGCTCCTTAAATGGTGCGTAAAACGCACCCACATACTCAGGCAAAATCTATTCCCATTCGCCCGGCATTTCTTGCTGGTAAGACAGGCCGTTTCCTTTCTTCCAGATGCCGTAAGTATCTTTAAGCAATTTTTGATAAGTTTTTTGCCGCTGCCCCTTTAGTCTTCAGGCTGATAAGCACGAATCCGCCCCCGCTGGACAATCCAAAGTCTTCCTTCTATGGTCTCTCTGGCCAAGCCGCCGACTAGCGTACGGATCGTATCAAGCAAGTCATCATGTGAGGGCCTTGGCGGCAGCCGCAAAACCGCAATTCCACAGTAATCCCCAGGTCTAAACATTAGAGGGTTGCCAAAATCCATGTCAAGGGTAACCAGGATTCTGTGTTCAACGCGGCAAATCTTTATCAGGTCGCGGTCGGTTGCTCCACATAGGCCTTGTTCTGGCACTGTAGCCACATCGTGACCAGCTTGCCGGAAAAGTTCGACACACCTCGACGGCCGAGGTTTTCATCCAACTTCAATCTCACGCGTTAGCCTCGAAAGGGATATCAACATACCGCTCCCTAGCCATCTCCGCACCATAGGCTAGGCACGCAAAGATATCCGCCTCCTCCAAGTCTGGATATTCCTTGAGGACTTCTTCATTTCTCATGCCGCTGGCCAGGAAATCCAAGATCAAAGAAACCCAGATGCGATGCCCCCTGATGCAGGGCTTGCCAAAACAGACATTTGGGCTAATGGCAATCCGAGATAATAACTCCTCTCTGGTCATAATGATTTTCCTCTTTACCCGTCAAAAAGTAAACACCGAGTCCTTTTCTCACCTTGATCACCCTTTGTCCGTTAAAATACTCCAATTTTCCCAAAAAGAAAAGGCAAGCCCGGAAATCCAGGCTTGCCTTTAGGTATCAGGTTACGTGATTGATGGGTTAGCGGCCGGCCACCTTCATGCGGACCAGGGAGCGGCGCATGGCGGCTTCGGCCCGGGCCCAGTCGATTTCCGCAGTCTTGGCCGCGGCCAGGCGTTTTTCGGCCCGTTCCTGGGCCCGCCGGGCCCGGTCGAGGTCGATTTCCCGGCCTTTTTCGGCGGATTCCGCCACGATGGTCACCTTGGCGCCGGTGACTTCGGCAAAGCCGCCGCTCACCGCCA
>CAYNMI010000195.1:0-5346 GCA_964398095.1 uncultured Desulfobacca sp. | reverse complement strand
AATCCCTTAAGTGGAGGAGGGATATGCGCTCCTTATAATATCAACATGCAATCGCCGTAACTATAAAAGCGGTAGCGTTCTTTAATGGCCTCGGCGTACGCCCTGAAGATCAGGTCCCGCTCCGCAAAGGCGCTCACCAGGAGCAGCAGGGTGGACTGGGGCAGGTGGAAGTTGGTGAGCAGCCGGTCTACGGCTTGAAAACGATAGCCCGGATAAATGTAGAGGTCGCACCAGCCCTGTTGGGCCCGAAAACCTTCGGGGGAGGCGCAGGATTCCAGCACCCGGACGCTGGTGGTGCCTACCGCGGTGAGGCGTTTTCCTGCTGCCCGGGCGGCGTTGAGACGGGCGGCGGCGGCCTCGGATAATTCGAAGTATTCCGGCAACATGCGGTGCCGGGTGTAGTCCGCGTGGCGCACCGGCATGAAGGTCCCGGGCCCCACGTGCAGGGTGAGGCGCACGATCTCAACGCCCCGATGGGCCAGATCGGCCAGCGCCGCCGGGGTGAAGTGCAGCCCCGCGGTGGGGCAGGCCACGGCCCCGGGGCGGGCCGCAAACACCGTTTGATAGGTGTCCCGGTCCGCGGCGGTTGCGGGGCGGTGGATATACGGCGGCAGGGGCACCGCGCCCGCGGCGAGGACCGCGGCCACCGCGTCGCCGCCGGGCGCGGTGAAGCGCACCTCCGCCACCCCCGGCTCAGGCAGGGCCAGGATTTCGGCGGTCAACGGTTCGCCGCAATGCAGGGTCTGGCCGACCCGCAGATGACCCCGATGGGTGGCCCGGGCCCGGGCCGCCCGGGGGGTGGCGCCGTTCCCTTCAGGCTCCGGCAGGTGGTGGAGCAGCAGCTCGATTTTGCCGCCGCTGTCTTTGCGGCCCAGGAGGCGGGCCGGGAAGACCCGGGTGTCGTTGACCACCAGGACGTCGCGCTCATCCAGCCAGTGGGGCAGCTCCCGGAAATCGGCATGGCATACCTCGCCCCCGTCCCGGCGGAGCACCAGGAGCCGGGAGGCGTCCCGTGCGGGCAACGGGTGCTGGGCCACCAACTCCGGCGGCAGAAAGTAATCGTAATCTTCTATCCGGGGCATAGCGCTCCCGCGCCGCCGGGGGCGGCGCCACAAGCCCATGGTTTAAGCCCGGACTCCGGGTTTAGACTTAAACATCCGGCAACGGCGGCGCAATTGACGCCTGGAACCACATTTGATAAGTTTAACCCAGCCATTTTTTCGTGCAAGGACCGACACCTATCGTGACTCGCAAAATCTGCTTGGCGTTTCTGGCGCTGTTGGTCGGCCTCCAGCCCCTGGCGGCTGCCGGGGAGGTCACCCCGGACGCGGTATTGAGCCGGGTTCAGGCCATCTATGATAAAGCCGGGGGTTTCCAGGCCCGCTTCCGCCAGGAATCGCACCTCAAAGCGGCCGGCACCTCGGAATCGGCGGCAGGCTGGATGTATTTTATGAAACCCTGCCGCATGCGCTGGCAATATGAGACCCCGCCGGACCAGAAAAAGGAGATCGTCTCCGACGGCCGGCTGGTGTGGATGTACATGCCCGCGGACAGTATGGTCATGGTCTATAAGCTGGACCAGGTCCTGCGCTCGGACCTGGTGATGCGGTTTTTTTCGGGGATGGGCCAATTCCAGAAGGATTTTAAGGTGTCATGGCAACGCCCGCCCCAGGAGGGCGAGAACTATGTCATCGACCTGTTCCCCCAAAAGGAGCAGCCGGAGTTGAAGCGCCTCACCCTGACCATTAACCCCAACACCTACCTGGTGGAAAAGCTGGAATTCACCAATGCCCTGGGGGAGGATAGCCGCTTCACCTTTACCCGGGTGAAGCTGGAAGTGCCCCTGGGGCGCGCCTTTTTCACCTTTACGCCGCCCCCGGGAGTCCAGGTGGTCCGGCAGAGCCCGGGCTCTTAACTTTTGGTTAAAGAAACCGGTGGAGGGGCGTGAGGTATCATGCCCGCCGGGGCGCTCCCTGAAGAAATTGAAGTCTAGACTTTAAATGCCAACCATGGAATTTACTGAGCAACAAAAAGAGGTGCGGCACTGGCTGGAACGGCGCCGGGGGATTCTCCTGGCCCACAATTATCAGCCGGGCGAAATTCAGGATGTGGCCGATTTTTTGGGGGACTCCCTGGCCTTGTCCATGACTGCGGCCCAGACCCCGGCCGAGGTCATCGTGTTTTGCGGGGTGCATTTCATGGCGGAAACCGCGGCCATCCTGTGCCCGGACAAGACCGTGCTCCTGCCCCGGGAAGATGTGGGCTGCTACATGGCCGCCACCATCACCCCGGAGCGGCTGCGGGCCCGGAAAGCCGAGCTTCCCGGAGTGCCGGTGGTGACGTATGTCAATTCCACCGCCGCGGTCAAGGCCGAGAGCGACATCTGCTGCACTTCCGCCAATGCCGTCAAGGTTGTCAATTCTTTGACACCCAACCGGGTCTTGATGGTCCCGGACCGCAACCTGGCCCTCTATACCGCCCGGCACACCGCCAAGGAAGTGCTCTTCTGGGAGGGCTGCTGCAACGTCCACGACGCCCTGAGCGCCGCCGAGGTCCAGGCCTGCGGCGCGGCCCATCCCGAGGCCGTGTTTATCGCCCATCCCGAGTGCCGGCCCGAAGTCCTGGACCTGGCTCAGGTGATCCGCAGCACCAGCGGCATGCTGGAGTACGTGCGCCAGTCCGCCAACCGGGAATTCATCATCGGCACGGAGATGGGCATTCTCCATACCATGCGCCGGGAAAACCCGGATAAGCTCTTTTTCTCTCCCTCCCCTCACCTGATCTGCCCGGATATGAAGCGCATCACCCTGGCGGACGTCATTGCCGCTCTCAGAGATAACCGCCACGTCATCACGGTGCCGGAAGAGGTCCGGGGCCGGGCGTTGCGGGCGGTGGAGCGCATGCTGGCCGTGCCCCGGGATTAAGGTGGTCCCGGCGCCGGAGCCCGGAAGGCGCATCTCCCGTAGCCTTTCTGCTGTCCAAAAAAGGGAATTGGGTCCGCACCCCTCCCCAGGCCGGGAAGGCCGAGTCTGGGTGGGAAATTGGCCCGGTTCTTGCTTCTTCCCTCGTAAAGTACTGAGTCAAATGTCGGGAAGGGGCCATGTACCAGAAAGAGGCGGGATCTCCGGTTTATTATGAGAACCTCCGGCAGGTTTTGCATGAATTGGCCCAGCCCCTGGCCACGGTAACCGGCCTGGTGGATCTTATGCTGTTGGAGCTGGATGAACAGGACAAGATGTATCAGGAAGTCCAGTTGATCAGCCAGCAACTGGAGAAGGTGATGCAGATTATCGGGGAAATCCGCCAGATCGCCCGGGAGGCCGCCGATCGCGAGGCGATAACCCTGAAATTGCCCCAGGCCCCGCTGTCTTGAAGGATGCAGAGGTCGCTGGCTAAAGCCCGCGGCAAACCCAGCCATCAGGTTTACACCACTCGTTTGCGCAGGTATCTCCTGCCCCCGCCGGCGTTGATCTTTCCCTGCCCTGAGACCCTGGCTTTCGGCCTTGCCAACCCCGCCAAAACCCCCTATCATGATAACTGCAGGTATCGGCTTTCCCGGCCCCCTGGTCCCCAAGTCATGCCACAGAATTGACAGATTTATCAGGTGGTTACCGGAGCAATACTGAATACCTTGCAATCGCAGGGGCACGGCGGGCCGTGCCCTCAAACGGTGTACAGGCCATGCCCCAAAAAAGCGCTCCCCCTGAAGTGGTCGCCCGGGTGAATGAGCTCCGGGACCGGCTCAATTACCACAATTACCGCTACTACGTGCTGGATGACCCGGTGGTCTCCGATGCGGAGTTCGACCGCCTCATGGCCGAACTCATCCGGTTGGAGGAAGCCTATGGCCTGGCCAGGCCCGATTCCCCCACCCAGCGGGTGGGGGCCCAGCCCCTGGACAAGTTTGAAACCGTCTTGCACCGGCAGCCCATGCTGTCGCTGGAAAACGCCTTTAGCGAGGCCGAGGCCCGGGAGTTCGAGGCGCGGCTGAAGCGGTTCCTGCGCGCCGAGGCAGAGTTCGCCTATGTGCTGGAGCCCAAGATGGACGGCTGCGCGGTGGAACTGGTCTATGAACACGGGCGCTTCACGGTGGGCTCCACCCGGGGCGACGGCTACCGGGGGGAAAACGTCACCCAGAACCTGAAGACCATCCATACCATCCCCCTCAGCCTGCTGACGGAGGCGGAGCCGGCCCCGGAGTTGCTGGAGGTCCGGGGCGAGGTCTATATGGACCTGGAGGAGTTCAAAACGTACAACGCCGAACGCCTGGACCGGGGCGAGCCCGCGTTCGCCAACCCCCGCAACGCTGCGGCCGGGTCCCTGCGCCAGTTGGACCCCAAGATCACCGCGGCCCGGCCATTGAAGATTTACTGCTACGGGGTGGGAGAGGTGCGAGGACGGAGTTTCGACACCCACTGGGAGGTGCTTGAAACCTTGAAGAAGTGGGGTCTCCGGGTCAACGACCTGATCAAACAGGGTGAGGGTATCGAGGCAGCCATAGATTACCACCACTGGTTGGAGAGAGAGCGCCACGGCGGCCTATCTTATGAAATAGACGGCATGGTGATCAAAGTGGACTCCCTGGCCCTGCAGGAGCGCCTGGGCGCCAAGAGCCGCAGCCCCCGGTGGGCCCTGGCCTATAAATTCGCGGCCACCCAGGCCACCACCAAGGTATTGGCCATCGAGGTCAACGTGGGGCGCACCGGCGCGGTGACTCCCATGGCGCGGATGGAGCCGGTGGAGGTGGGCGGGGTCAAGGTTTCCCGGGCCACCCTCCACAACGAAGACGAAGTAGCCCGGAAGGACGTACGGGTGGGGGATACGGTCCTGGTGCAGCGGGCCGGGGACGTGATCCCGGAGGTGGTGAAGGTCATCGTGGAGGAGCGTCCCCCCGACGCCCAACCTTTTAAAATGCCCCCGGTCTGCCCGGTGTGCGGCACCGAACTGGTGCGGCCGGAAGGGGAGAAGGTCACCCGCTGCCCCAATCCCGACTGCTTCGGGTCGCTCACCCGGGGGATCATGCACTTTGCCGGGAAGAGCGCCATGGACATCGACGGGCTGGGGGAAAAGATTATCGTGCAGCTCATGGAGGCCGGCCTGGTCAAGGACGTGAGCGACCTCTATAAATTGACGGAAGACGACCTCATTCCCCTGGAGCGTTTTGCGGAAAAATCGGCCGAGAATATCGTTAAGGCAATCGAGAAAAGCAAAACTCCAGATTTTTGGCGATATATTAACGCCCTGGGTATCCGTTATGTGGGGGAGGCCACCGCCCAGGTCTTGGTTCAAAACTTCAAGAATTTAGATGAATTGAGGAAGGCCTCCAAAGAAGATTTGCTCCATGTG
>CAYNMI010000194.1:0-5364 GCA_964398095.1 uncultured Desulfobacca sp. | reverse complement strand
CCCTATTTTTCTGGCCCCTGAGTTCTAATCCGGCTATAATCTCACAATATGAACAAGCCCACTCGATTCTCGCATATCGCCGCCGCCATTCTCTCGGGTCTGCTGGTGGCTGCGGCCTTTCCCAAGTGGGATCACTCGTATCTCCTGATCTTCGCCCTGGTCCCCCTCCTCTGGGCCCTCCGGGGCAAGTCCCTGAAAGCGGCGGTGGGGCTGGGGTTCGTCTCGGGCCTGGCCCGCAACCTGGCCATGTTCTACTGGATCGCCTTTGTCACCCACGTTTATGGCCACCTGCCCCTCATCGTCGCCCTGGGCATCCTCCTCCTCATGGCCGGGTATTTATCGCTCTACCCTGCGGTCTGGGGGTTGGGGGTGGCCTGGGGCGAGGCCCGGGGTCTCAGCCTCTTCTGGTGGGCCCCGGCCCTGTGGGTGACCCTGGATTGGGGCCAAACTTTCATCATCAGCGGCTTCCCCTGGGACCTGTTGGGCAACGGCCTGTACCGTCACCCGCTGCTGCTCCAGATCGCGGATATTACCGGGGTGTACGGGCTCTCCTTCCTGGTGGTCCTGGTGAATGTCACGATTTTTCTCCTCTGCCGGCCGCCCCGGGGCAAGAGCGCGCCGCTCAAGCCGGCGGCGGTGGTCGCCCTCATCCTCTGCCTCTGGGTGGGCTATGGTTTTTATCGCCTGGGTGCGGTGGAGAAATTAGAGGCCGCCAGCCCCAAGCTCAAGGTGGCGGTGGTCCAGGGCAACATCAAGCAGGGGGAGAAATGGCAGAAGAGCATGGTCCAGGCCACCCTGAACCGCTATGCCGAACTGACCCGGCAGGTCAAGGGGGCCCGGCTCATTGTCTGGCCCGAAACCGCGGCGCCCTTCTTCTATCTGCGGACCCCGGACCTGGCGGCCGAGGTCCAGAAGATCGCCCAGGAGAGCGGCGGCTACCTGCTCTTCGGCAGCCCGGCCCTGCAGATTACCAGCCACGGCGAGCGCTATTACAACCGGGCCTATCTCCTGAACCCCGCGGGCCAGACCATCGGCTCTTACGACAAGGCGCACCTGGTGCCTTTCGGCGAGTACGTGCCGCTTAGTCACTATTTCCCGTTTACCCTGATCGGCAAGATGGTCCCCATGGTGGGGGACTTTGCCGCAGGGCCGGTGGGGGCCACCCTGTCCCTGCCCGAAGGGGCCATCGGCCCCCTGATCTGCTATGAGGACATCTTTCCCGCCCTCTCCCGGGCCCAGGTGGCCAACGGGGCCCACCTGCTGGTAAACATCACCAACGACGCCTGGTTCGGCAAGACCGCCGCGGCCTACCAGCACCTGTCCATGTCGGTGCTGAGGGCGGCGGAGAACCACGTCTGCCTGGCCCGGGCCGCCAATACCGGAATTTCCGCGTTCATCGACGGCGCCGGCCGCATCCTGTGGACCTCGAAGCTCTACGTCCCCGAGGCCCACGCCCTGGACCTGGCCTGGCTCCCCGGCGGCAGCCTCTACACCAAAATCGGCGACGTCTTCGCCTGGGCCTGCGTCATCGTCTGCGGCCTGGCCCTCATCGTCGCCCGGGGGCAACGGCGAACCTGATAGCCGCGGCTTCCCGCCGGTTCGGTCATGTCTCCCGCAGGCTCTCCCTTTCCCCCTGGGGGGAGAGGGTAAGGGGTGAAAAAGAAAAATCTTTTGCCCCTGAATATATCTCCCCAATCCGTGCAATCGTGATTATCATAAAAATATAGTTACCTTGCCGGGGCGCGGGTCTGAGCCTTGACCCCGGTTCGGGGGCCGGTGCAAGCGGGGAGGGCCTGCCGGGATTCGGGGGCCTCAGCCTGTGTCAGCCACAGGAAACCGCTCTGCTTGCCCATGACCCGCCGCCCCGTCTGCCGGAGCCGCATCCCGGGTGCCGCGGCATCTCCGGGAGCGCTGCGAGGGGTTTCCAGATATGCTTTTTCAGAGCTGGTTTGCCAATGTCAAAAAGACCCTCGTGTCCCTGTTTGTACCGGCGGAGGACGAGCGTTACGGCTGGTCCAGCCATATCCGCTGGCCCCTGCTCTGCATCGTGGTGGGCATCTTTGCGGGGCTGGGGGCCATCTGCTTCGAAGTGCTGCTGAAATACACCCTGCATCTCGTCCTGAATCTGCCCACCGGTTATCTGGAACCCGTGAAAGGCGCCACGCCGGTGCTGATTGCCAGCATGGGGGACGTCCGCACCTGGCTGTATCTGCTCATCCCCACCCTGGGCGGCCTGGCCGCGGGCCTCCTGGTCTTTCTCCTGGCCCCGGAGGCCGAAGGGCATGGCACCGATGCCATGATCGAAGCCTTCCACCACGCCGGCGGCTACATTCGCAAACGGGTGCCGCTCGTTAAGGTCCTGGCTTCGGCCCTGACCATCGGCAGCGGCGGTTCCGCGGGCAAAGAGGGTCCCATCGCCCAGATCGGGGCCGGTTTAGGCTCGATTCTGGCCACCCTGATGCGCCTCCGGCCCCGGGACCGGCGCATCCTGGTCCTGGCCGGGGCCGCCGGGGGGATCGGCGCCATCTTCCATGCGCCCCTGGGCGGCGCCCTGTTCGCGCCCGAAGTCCTGTACCGGGAGACCGAGTTTGAATTTGAGGCCATCATGCCCTGCATCGTGGCCTCCATCGTGGCCTCGTGGGTCTTTAACCAGTACGCCGGGCGGGCCAACCTGTTTTTCCCCGGGCCGGTTGACTTTGAACCCCGGGAGCTTTTGGCTTATGCCCTTTTCGGCCTCGTCTGCGCCCTGGTGGGTTATGCGTATATCAAGATATTCTATGGTTCCCGGGACTGGTTTTTCCACCCCCTGAAAATCCCCCGGATTTTCAAGCCCGCCCTGGGGGGCCTGCTCCTGGGAGCCATCGCCTTACTGGGCCCCCCCATTTTAGACGGCGGTTACGGCTGGATCCAGGTGGCCATGGAGGGGAAGATCATCTGGAGCACGATGCTGATGCTGGCCCTGTTGAAGATTCTCGCCACCTCGTGCAGCATCAGTTCCGGCGGCAGCGGCGGGGTGTTTGGGCCGTCGATATTCATCGGCGCCATGCTGGGGGGGGCCTTCGGCTTTCTGGGGCACAGCCTGGCGCCCGCCTGGGTCATCAACCCCCGGTCCTTTGTGCTGGTGGGCATCGGCGGCTTTTTCGCCGGGGTGGCCAAGGTGCCGGTGGCCTCCATCATTATGGCTTGTGAGATGTCCGCCAGTTACACCCTGCTGGTGCCGCTGATGCTGGTGTCCGCCATCTGCTATCTGTTCCTGGGCAAGACCAGTCTCTATGAAAAACAACTGGTCACCCGGATTGCGTCACCGGCGCACTCGGGGGAATTTGCCCGGGGGCTGTTGGAGGAGGCTTGGGTGCGGGATGCCATCCACCCCCGGACGGTCATCACCATCCCCGAAACCATGCCTTTCGGGGAGCTCATTCAGGTGGTTACCGCCTGCCCGGACTCCTATTTTCCCGTTGTCGATGCAGACTGCAAGATGACCGGCATCCTCTCCATTAACGATATTCGGGAGGTCCTGTTTGAAGAATCCCTGGCCAAGGTGATCATCGCCCAAGACGTGGCCACCCCTACCGTGGTCCGGGTTTTCTGGGATGAATCGCTCCAGGATGCCCTGGATAAAATGGTCCTGATCAACGTCAACGAATTGCCGGTGGTGCGGGAAGAAGACCCGGATATCATCATCGGCATGATCTCCAAGCGGGATATTATCAGTTACTATCACGAACGCAGCCGCAATTGGCCCTAGGCGCCGGGTTCCCGCCTGCCAGGACAGGGTATAAACGGGTGCGGCGCCGGTGACGCGGCCATAAACTTTTTGCAATTATGGCCCCATATGCTACAATTAAACCGATTCATTAAGTAAAGTCAGGGGTTAGCCGTTGATGTCAACCCCCGGCCCGCAGCCTTTCCCTGATTACGGGGCAACCATGCTCCCGACATCCAGACCGTTACTTCTCAGTTTAGTCCTGGGGCTCACCTTGCTGGTGGCGGCGTGCGCCACTGTGCCCTTCACCCATCGCCACCAACTCCTGTTCACCTCCGAAGGCAGCGAAAACCGCATGGGCTACCAGGCCTTCCAGCAGATCAAGCAGCATTACAAGATCTGTCATGACCCGGAAATCAACGCCCTGGTGCAAAAAGTGGGGCGGCGGCTGGCCGCCGCGGCCCACCGCCCCGATTACCGGTGGGAATTTGTGGTTTTTGACAGCAAGGAGGCCAACGCCTTCTGCCTGCCCGGAGGCAAGGTGGGCGTCTTTACCGGCATCCTGAAGTACACCAAGAACGAGGCGGGACTGGCCACGGTGCTGGCCCACGAAGTGGGCCACGCCCTGGCCCGCCATGCCGGGGAGCGGCTGAGCCAGGGTATGCTGGCCCAGATCGGGGGCATCGGGCTGGGGGCGGCGCTGGGCGGCATGAGTCCCGTGGCCGGCCAGGCCGTCATGGAGGGCTACAGCCTGGGGGCCCAGTTGGGTATTCTCCTGCCCTACAGCCGGACCCAGGAGTACGAAGCCGACCACATCGGCCTCATCATCATGGCCAAGGCGGGCTACGACCCGGACCAGGCCCTGGCCTTCTGGAAGCGGATGATGGCCAAGGATAAAAACGCCAAAATGCCGCAGTTCCTCTCGGACCATCCCAGCGACGCCAACCGGATTAAGCAGATCGAGGCCCTGCTGCCCGAGGCCCGGAAGTATTATGTTGCGGCCCGGGAATCGGAAAATCCGCCGCGGCGCCGGCGGGTGTCGGAAAGGCGCGGCTCGTCGGAAGCCGCCTACCCGCCCGCCCCTCCTCCGGGACACTGGATTACGTCGTCCCGCTAATCTTACTTTTCTCCGGCAGCACTATTACACCGCCGAGGGCGGCGGTGCCACATTTATGGCCGCATTGGGGTCAAAGGCGGGATGCGCTACGCTTTCCCGCCCTACGCGCTGCCCTGAAAGTGAGCGACACCGGCTGGAAGCCGGTGCCACTGGGACACCGCCGGGGGCGGCGGTGCCACATTTTTAAAAAAATTTGACATCTCCAATAAATGCCGCCATTGCCCGAGAAATTGCTATACCAATCGGCGGTCTCTTGTAGGGGGGGACCCAGGTGTCCCCGGCATGAGGGCGGACGCGCCGGTCCGCCCCGACGATGGGTCGGGATGCCTTGGATTTGGGTGTAACGGGTGTGATGCGGCGGGGGTGAAAGCCGCCGTAGGGCGCGTCTTAGGCGCCAGTCTTTGGTGCGTAGAACGCACCCTACTTTGCTTTACCGTGAAAGTTCCACCTTTGGGGCGAGCCGGCGGCTCGCCCCTACCAAAGATTTTCCTTGGCGGGGGCGGCCAATTGCTGCGGTCATGAAGGGTCAGGGTTCGATGAT
>CAYNMI010000193.1:0-5383 GCA_964398095.1 uncultured Desulfobacca sp. | reverse complement strand
ACGGTTTCGTGGGGGCCGACCTGGAGGCCCTGTGCCGGGAAGCGGCCATGATCTGTCTGCGCCGCCTGATGCCGGAGATTGATTACGGCCTGGCCACCATCCCCTACGAGCAACTGGCCCAACTGGAAGTGCACATGGACGACTTCCTGGCCGCGCTCCGGGAAGTGGAGCCCTCAGCCATCCGGGAGGTCTTCGTGGAGGTCCCGGAGGTTTGCTGGGAGGACGTGGGGGGCCTTGGGGCAGTGAAGGCGCGCCTCAAGGAGGCGGTGGAATGGCCCTTGAAATATGCCCACCTCTTTAAGCGCGCCGGCATCAAGCCCCCGAAAGGCATCCTCCTGTCCGGGCCGCCGGGGTGCGGCAAGACCCTGCTGGCCAAGGCCATCGCCACGGAAAGCCGGGTTAATTTTCTGTCGGTGAAGGGACCGGCCTTGATGTCTAAGTATGTGGGCGAATCCGAGCGAGGCGTGCGGGAGATGTTCAAGACCGCCCGCCAGGCCGCGCCCTGCATCATCTTTCTGGATGAGACCGAGGCCCTGCTGCCGGCCCGGGGGATGGGGGGGGCCGATTCCCATGTCTCGGAGCGGGTCTTGAGCCAGTTCCTGGCTGAACTGGACGGCATCGAGGAATTGAAGGGCGTACTGGTGCTGGGGGCCACCAACCGCCTGGACCTGATGGACCCCGCGGTCCTGCGGCCGGGGCGCTTCGATGCCATCGTGGAGATCCCCCTGGCCGATGAGGCGGACCGTCAGGAGATCTTTGCGGTCCATCTGCGAGGCAAACCGCTGGCCAAGGGCATCAGCGCCGCGACCCTGGCGGCCGGCACTGAAGGGTTAAGCGGCGCCGAGATCGCTTCGGTGTGCAACCAGGCCGCCCTCAACGCGGTGCGCCGGGCCGTGGCCGCGGAAATCGCCCAGGCGGGCGCCGGGGAGGACCAGGTGCTCATCCTGCCTGCCGACCTGGAAGAAGCCCTTAAAGAGATGCTGGGGGAGTCAGGGGCCTAACCTGAACCATTTACTTGGCGCCTTGGCATCTTGGCGTGAAGAATATTCCACGCCAAGACGCTAAGAACGCCAAGTAAATAAGGACTTGGATTCGAGATGTCCCAGGGACTGTACCTCTACTGCCTGGCCCGGTTAAGCCGACTGCCGGCCCTGCCTCTGGAGGGCCAGGGTCTGGACGGCCGGAGCCCCTTGGAGGTAGGGAGCTATAAGGACCTGGCCGCGGTCTGGAGCCCGGAGCCCCTGGAGGATTTCTGTGGGCCGGACGCCGCGGCACGGATGCAGGACCTGAACTGGATCGGCCCGCGCCTCATCCGCCACCAGGAGGTGGTGGTGGAGGTGATGCGGCATTCTCCGGTGCTGCCGGCCCGATTTGCCACCCTCTTCGCGTCATCGGCCAGTCTGGAAAAGGTTTTGCAACACCACCATGACACCATCGCCGGGTTCCTGGAACGGGTCACGGACCGGGAGGAATGGGCCGTCAAAGGGATGCTGGACCGCTCCGGGGCCCAGGAGAAGCTGTTCTCCCTCACGCGGGCCCGGGAGGCGGCACGCCTGGGGGCTTTAACGCCGGGGACCCGGTATTTTCACGAGCAGCGCCTGCGGGCCGGGTGCGACCAGGAACTCCAGGTTTGGCTCAAAGAAGTGTGCGGCAGGCTGTGGACCGACGTCCGGGATTATGCGGCCGAGGTCCGGGAACGGCGGCTGCTCTCCCGGGAAGCCACCGGCAGTGCGAGAGATATGGTCTTGAATTGGGCTCTCCTGCTGCCGCGCTCGGCCGTATCCGGTTTTCAAGCCCTGATCCAGGACGTCAACTCCCAATATGACGACCGCGGCCTGAGGTTGGAATCCACCGGTCCCTGGCCGCCCTATAGCTTCACCCCGGTCCTGGATATGGAGTCCGAGGCATGAGCTGCCTGTTTTATTGCATCTGCCGTAATCCCGGGCCGGAACTAACGAGACCCTTGCAGGGGGTGGGGGGCAGTCCGGTCTACCAGGTGGCGCACCGGCGCTTGCGCGCCGCGGTCTCCCGGATCGGCCCCGCCGAGATAGCCCCGGACCTCCCCCGGGTCCGGGCTTATGAGCGGGTGGTGCTCTCCTACCATCGGCAGGACACCGTGGTTCCCATGCGTTACGGCTCGGTGGTGGAGCAGGAATCCCAGGTCATCAAGCTTTTGGACGAACACGGCCCCCAATATGAAGCCCTGCTGCAGGAGTTGGAGGGCTGTGTGGAGATGGGGCTGCGGGTCTTGCTGCCGCCGGGGCCCTGGGCCGCGGTGATTCCCGGTGGCCCGGAAGGTTGCCGGGAGGTGGCCGGGCCTCGCCCCCCGGAACCCGCGGCGGCGCCGGATCGCCTGGGGTTGACCTATCTCACGGCCCGCAAGGCCCACTATGACCACCAGGATTGCTGGACCGGAGAATATCGCCTGGCGGCGGATCGTTGCCTGGCCCGGTTCAGTGGCCTCTTTATTAAGTCGAAGCTGGAAGGTCCCTGCCGCCGCCTGCCCCTGCTCTCCTTGTATTTCTTGGTGCCCTGCCCTGCCGTGGGCTCTTTTCGCCAGGCCTTCCGGCATCTCGCCGAGACCGAGTCGGCCAGGCTCCTGCTCTCCGGTCCCTGGCCGCCCTATAATTTTGTGACCCTCAGTCCCAGTCTCAGGCAATTCCCCTAAGCTGGCGGCAAAGGTGGTAGTCATGGGTGAGAATGTCACCATACTGGATAATGGTTCGGAATCCCAGCGGTACCAGCATCTCTACGACATGCTGCTGGAGGCCATTCCGTCGTCGGTGCTGCTCATTGACCGGGATCTCCGGATCGCCTCGGCCAATCGTAATTTCCTGGAGAAAAACCGCCGCACCCCGGCGGAGACCCTCGGCCATCGGCTGGAGGAAGTCTTTCCGGCCATCATTATCGACCAGATGGATTTCCCCGGGCGCATCCGGCAGGTCTTCGAACAAAGCCTGCCCACCCGGGGAGAGCGCATGACCTACCGGGCTCCGGGTATTCCCCTGCGCATCTACTACTACAGCATCCTGCCCTTCTCCTGGCAGGGAGTGGTGGAGATGGCCATGCTCCTCATGGATGACGTTACCGAGCAGGTGCGCCTGGGTGAGGAGGTGCGCCGGGTGGAGCGCCACCTGGCCTCGGTGGTGGAAAGCGCCCAGGATATCGTGTTGTCCACGGACATGGAAGGCAGGATTTTGACCTGGAACACCGCGGCGGAGCGGCTCTCGGGATTTGGACTCCATGAAGTGAGGGAACGAGCCTTATTTGATTTCTGCGCCGCCGAGGCCTGCGAAGAGTTCCATCAGATCTTTGCCAATTTAGAGACCGGCAAGGGGGCCCAACCGGTGGAATGGGACCTGAACACCAGGGATGGCGGCCGTATCCCGGTCTCCTGGATTTTTTCTCCCATGAAGGACCACCTGGGCCAGACCGCCGGGATGGTGGCGGTGGGGCGGGATTTGACTGAGCGCCGCAAATTTGAGGCCCAGTTGCTGCAGTCACAGAAACTGGCCGCCCTGGGCGTCATGGCGGGGGGCATCGCCCACGAGATTCGCAATCCTCTGGCGGTCTGCTCCAGCGCCGCTCAGTTTATCATGGCAGGCGATCTTGATCCTCAGTTGCAGCAGGAGTGCGCCGAAAAGATCCATACCGGGATTCTGCGGGCCTCCATGATTATCGAAAACCTGCTGCGTTTCGCCCGTCCGTCCCTGAAGAGCGACCTCAAAGAGATCGATCTGACCTCTCTCCTCAAGGAAACGCTGTCCCTGGTCACGAACCAGGCCCGGATTGCCAAGATTGACCTGCAGGCCCAATTGCCCCGGGAGCCTATCCTGATCAGCGGTATGGAAGGCCTGCTGCAGCAAGCCTTCATGAACCTGTTGCTCAACGGCATCAAGGCCATGCCCGATGGGGGGAAGTTAACCCTGGCCCTGGGAAAAAACTTGAGAGAAGCCTGGGTAAGTATCGGTGACACGGGCCACGGCATTGCCCCGGCGGCCCTCAACAACATCTTCGACCCCTTTTACACCACGGCGCCGGTGGGCCAGGGCACCGGGCTGGGCCTGTCCATCTGTTATTCCATCATCAAACAGCACGACGGGAAGATTTCCGTGGAGAGCGCCGAGGGCAACGGCAGCACCTTCACGGTAACCTTGCCCATCCTCTAGAGGTCTGCGGCAATGGGATGAAAGCTCAGGGGAAATTGATTCTGATTGTAGACGATGAGCCGGATATGTGCTGGGCCCTGGAGCATCTGGTGCACAAGCAGGGATTTCCTACCCAGGTAGCCGTGAGCGGCCAGGAGGCCTTGGAGTTGCTCCGGCAGCATCACTTCGCGGCCTCCTTCCTGGACGCCAAGCTCCCGGATATGGACGGCCTGGAACTGGCGGGCCAGATACGGCAACTTAACCCGGACATCAAGATTGTCATGATTTCCGGGTATTATTACCGGGATGACGTCGCCATCCAGGAGGCCATTTCCCAGGGGCTGATCGTGGATTTTATCAGCAAACCCTTCCTCCAGGAAGAGATTCTCAGGGTTTTGGAAACCTGAATGGAAATATTTCTTCTAGAAGCCCAAGAAGCTATAGGTTGGTTGCCATGAAGTATGGAATTCAATCCATAGAGCCAATCCCCTAGCGCCGGCCGGCATCTCAGGGTCCCAGGGCTAACCTCCTAATCTCCTAAGCTATTTCACATCTTCTGATCCTGGCATACTTCTTGGATAAATAGACGTTGAGGCATTGCCTCTCTCCCAAAAAACCAAAATTTATCTGAAGGAGGTTCCCCATGGCCAAAGTACAGAAGTCAACTGATTCCTCCAGCCTGGCGGAAGTTGTCGACCGCATCCTGGACAAAGGTATCGTTATCGATGCCTGGGTCAAGGTGTCGCTGGTGGGCATCGAACTGCTGTCCATTGAAGCCCGCGTGGTCATCGCTTCGGTGGAGACCTATCTGAAGTACGCCGAAGCCATCGGCCTCACGGCCAGCGCGGCGGCTCCGGCTTAAGGCCGATTGGGGGAACAGTCCTCTTTCCGAAGGGGTCCGGTGCGACCCCTCTCGGAAAGAGGCCCCTCAGCATCCTTCAGGGGCGAGCATTGCAGTGCCGACCTACCCCTAAAGGCCTAAAGGCAGGAGAAAAGGAGATTCCCTATGGGTCGATTTACCGACGAAATGACCCGGCTGGTTGGCGAGATCGTGGATGTGCGCACGGCCCGGAAAGGTTTTATCAAGGACCTGACCAAGAATACAGCGGCCCTGATGGCTAACTTCCACCGGGCCCACCAACACATGGCCCGGCAGACCAAGGCCGAAAGGCGGGCCGCGGTAGCTCACCTGAAGAAAACGGTGGGCGCCATGCGCCATGCCTTTGCCGCGGACC
>CAYNMI010000192.1:0-5395 GCA_964398095.1 uncultured Desulfobacca sp. | reverse complement strand
ATCTGGCGGACCTCTCGGTCTTTCTGCCGGACAGCCTCCTGGTCAAGGTGGACCGCATGAGCATGGCCTGTTCCCTGGAAGTCCGGGTGCCCCTATTGGACCACACCCTGGTGGAATTCGCCCTCACCATCCCCCTGGACCTCAAAGTAAAGGGGATGCATACCAAGTACTTGTTGCGGGAGGCGCTGGCGCCCTGGCTGCCCGCGACTATCCTTAACCGGCCGAAACGGGGTTTCAATCCTCCCGTGGAATTCTGGCTCCAGCAACACCTGGCGGATTATGCCCGGGAACATCGCCTCATGGAAACCCTGGCCGACACCGGCTATTTTAACCTGGCCGCGGTCCAGGACCTGGCCGAGGCCCATATGGCCGGCCGGCGCGATTTTGGCCGCCAGCTCTGGGCCTTGCTGGTCTTCGCCATCTGGTGGCGCCGGGTGCGCGGCCGGGGGGAGTGGCAGTCATGATGCCCCGTCTGGTCATTATCAGTCCCTGCCGGAATGAAGAGCAGTTCGTGCAGCTCACCCTCGACTCCGTCGTCAACCAGACGCATCGTCCCGACCTCTGGATCATCGTCGATGACGGCAGCCGGGATCGGACCGCCGAAATCGTGGGGCGCTACGCCGAGGCCCACCCCTGGATCAGGCTCCTCCGGCGCTCCCGGGGCGGACCCCGTCAACTGGGTCCCGGCGTGGTGGCCGCCTTTAATGCCGGCCTGGCCTCCCTGGGGGACGAGCCCTTTGACGTCATTGCCAAGCTGGATTGTGATTTGGAGTTCGGCCCCGGCACCTTCGCCGCCATCCTGGCCCACTTTGACGACCCCCGGGTGGGCATGGCCAGCGGCACCACCTTGCTGAAGGTGGATGACAAGCTCGTCTCCGAGCGCTATACCACCTATCATGTGCCCGGGCAGGCCAAATTCTACCGCCGGGCCTGTTTCCGGGATATCGGCGGCCTGCAAACGGTCTACGGCTGGGACATCATCGACGAAACCGATGCCCGCCGCCACGGCTGGCTCACCCTCAGCGATCCCGGCATCCGGATCGTGCATCACCGCCTCCAGGGGGCCAGTTTTGGCGCCTTCCGGGGACGCATCATCTGGGGCCAGGGGGCTTGCGCCATCTGCAGCCACCCGTTATTTGCCTTGAGCCGGGGTCTTTTCCGCATGGCCGAAAGGCCCTGGCTGGTGGGCGGCCTGGGGTTTCTCTGGGGGTTCTTCTCCGGCTACTTCAACCCCAACCTTCAGCGCCTCACCGATCCCGGCCTGATCCGCTACCTCCAGCAAGAGCAGCTTTACCGCCTCTGCCACGGCAATCGTTTGCCACCCCGGGAGGACCGCTCATGAACCCCGAAGCCGGCGTCGATATCCTGGGAGTGCCCGTGGGCCTCTACACCATGGACACCCTGCTGGCCCGGATCGAGGCCTTGATTGCGGCGCCGGGCTGCGCCGTGGCCTATGGCGTCAATGCCCATGTCCTCAACCTCACCTATCATCACCCCGAGTTTCTCTATGCCCTGCGCCGGGCCGACCTGCGTTATGCCGACGGCGCCTCCCTGCTCCTGGCGTCCCGCTTTTTGAAAGAGCGTCTGCCGGAAAAGCTCACCACCACCGACATCTGGCCCCCCCTGTGCTCCCTGGCGGTGACCCGCGGCTATCGGTTCTTCCTCCTGGGAGGGGAGCCCGGCCTGGCGGAACGGGCCGCCATTCAGGCCCGGCGTCAATATCCCGGCTTGCACCTGGCAGGCACGCATCACGGCTACTTCGATTTCCGGGATGCGCGGGTGATCGCCGAGATCAACGACTCCCGGCCGGATGTCCTCTGGGTCGGGATGGGAGATCCCCGCCAGGTCCTCTGGGCCGCCGCCTGGCGCCCGCAGCTCAAGGTGCGCCTGATTATGACCTGCGGGGGCATGTTCAAGATCGTCTCCGGGGACCTGGACCGTCTCTCCCTCCGCTGGCGGCAGAGGGGCTTTGAATGGGCCTACCGCTTCTGGCAGGAGCCCAGCACCTGGCGCCGCTACCTCCTGGGGCTGCCTCTCTTCGGCTCCCGGGTCCTGGCCCAGTCTCTCTCCGGCAACTCGCGCCGTGCCAAGACCGGCAGAGACCCATCGGCGGGCTGATGAAGGTCTCCTATTTCAACTACCATTACGACATCGAGGGTTCCGCCATCGGCGCGGCTACCCAGGTTCGGGCCATCGCCGCGGCCCTGACCCGGCTGGGCCATCAGGTGGACGTGCAATTCCGGGCCGCCCGACAGCCCGGCAAGCCCTCGGAATACCTCGGCCTCAAGCAGATCCGCTTGCTGCGCCGCTACGGCCACGTTCCCCGTCTGATCTGGCGGAATTTCGCCTTCTTCCGGGATGAACTACAGTTGCTGGACCGCTTCCGCCCTGATGTGGTCCTGGCCGTGAGTTCTTTTGCCAACTTCTCGGCCCTGGCGGCCGCCCGCCGCCGCCGCCTGCCCCTGGTGCTCTTCGCCGAAGCCCCCCTGGAGTACGAATACCGCCTGTTTTACCCCCAATATTACCGTTACCCCTGGCTGAGCCGCGGCCTGGAGGGCCTCAACGTCCGGGGCGCCCACCGGGTAACCTGCATCTCCGAGGTCTTGAAGGGCTATCTCATGCGCTACGAGGTGCCCGCGGTCAAACTCCAGGTCGTCCCCAACGGCGTGGACCACCTGACCTTTACCCCCCTGCCTCCCGACCCGGAATTTGTGGCCAGTTTGGGCCTCAAGGACCGCTTGGTGATCGGCTACATCGGCTCTTTTGAATTCTTCAGCAAGGTGGAGCGCTTCCTGGCCCTGGCCCAAAGAATCATCGCCACCCACCCCCGGGTGGTCTTTCTCTTCGTGGGGCAAGGCCGGGTGGATGACGCCATCCGTCAGGGGGCTGAATCTCTCGGCCTCGGACCCCATTTCCTCTTTACCGGCGCTATGCCCCACCGGCTCATCCCCCGCCTCCTCAGCGTCATGGACCTCGTCATCAGCCCCTATAAAGAGGACTATCTCTTTTACGGTTCCTCCATGAAATTGCTGGAATATATGGCCGCCGGCAAAGCCATCCTCTTTCCGGCCCTGGGGCAAATCAAGGAAGTCGTCTGCGACGGCTACAACGGCATGTTGTATGAGCCGGGGGATCACGATACCCTGGCGCATCGGCTTCTGGAATTGATCGCCAATGATGATCTGCGGCGTCAACTGGGCGCCGCGGCCCGGCTGACCATCGAAAACCACTGGACCTGGGATATCCAGGGGGCGCGCCTGGCGCATGTCTTGCAACAGGCATGGGAAAGCCATTCAGGAGGGCGGTCGTGACTCCTCACCCTTATCCGGCCGGGGATGGCCTCAGGCAACCGGCCAACCCCGCTGCCGGCGGCTCCACCGGGAACCCGGCTGCCACCCCGTTCCCAGGGAGGTTCTGCATGTTTAACCACGTCTGCCGTCTAGTCACCCTCCTGATCGCGGTGATCCTGGTCTGGAATGGCCCGGCTTATTCACAAAGCGAGGACGCCAGGATTGTGGTGAATGCCGCGGTCACCGTCAATACCGTCAACCCGCTGCTCTTCGGGCAAAACCTCCTCTTTGCCGGCAATACCCTGTGGAACTCCAGCCTGAACGGCATTGACCCGGCCGTCAAGCCCTTGCTCAAACCCATCACCCCCACCCTCGTGCGCTTTCCCGGCGGCAGCGTCTCTGATATCTATCTCTGGGAGGACGGCATCGGTTTTCGGACCACGGCCCCGGTGAACTCCACCTCCGCCACCATAAATCTGGACGGCACCCCGGATTGGCAGACGGTCAAACAGGCCCGGCTGCTGGACGCCCACTCTGGCCAGTTAGGGGAGCGCTTTAACTTCAGCCGCCAGAACGGCAGCCAACTGGAAGGGATTTTCGGGATCAAGGGTCTCCATCCCGCCGGCGCCCTGGTGCGCCCGGAAGCGAGACAGGGGCAACCCGATTGGTTTTCCAACAGCTACGGCACCATGGAATTCTTGAAATTAGTGCACTCCCTCAGGGCCAAGCCGCTGTTTACGGTGAATTACAGCACCGGCCTGGATAAGTCGGGCCGGCTCTCCGACCTGGTTTCTCTCAGCCAAAGAGTCAAGCGGGCCGCGGCCTGGGTCGCCTTTGTCAACGGCCGCCCCGATGACCCCCGGCCCCTGGGGCTGGACGGCGAGGGTCATGACTGGCGGACGGTGGGCTTCTGGGCCCAAAAACGCGTCGCCCTGGGACATCCCCGGCCCTATGGCGTGACTTATTGGGAGGTGGGCAACGAGGTCTACGATAAAAACGAAAAAGGCGTCACCTCCGCCCGGCAATACGCCCAGGACTTCATCATTTTTGCCCGGGCCATGAAAGGCGTCGACCCCCATATCCAGTTAGGCGCCGTGGGTATGACCCGCCCCCGGGGTCTGGGCGACGCGGATGCCACGGATGCCTGGAACCCCACGGTGGTCAAGACTGCCGGGGATTACCTGGACTTCCTGGTTATTCACCCCTACTATCCCGCCGGCGGCCTGAACCGGGCCACCTACCAGAGTCAGCCCTGGCTGACCGCCATGATGGCCGGAGCCCACCAGGCCCTGGCCGATCTCCGGGAGATTCGCCGGGTGATTAACGCCAACTCTCCACCCGGTAAGTCCATCGGCATCGCGGTCACCGAGTATGGCATCTGGCCCGCGGCCTCCAAGGACCCCGGGGACTTTTCCAACCTGGGCCGGGCCCTCTATGATTCCGACCTCCTCCTGGGCCTCCTCCAGAACAGCTCCAAACTCGGCATCACCCTGGCCGCGGCCTGGAATCTCCACGGCAGCAATCCCACCGCCGATATCGGCTATAATTGGCAGACCGGCGCCCGGACCCTCCGGCCCCAATACCATGCCCTGGCCCTGATTATGGATCATTTGGGGCCTGACCTGGTGGAGACTCACGTCAATTCTCCCACTTTTGCCGTGCCCAAGGTGAACAACGTCTTGGCCGCCTCCGCAATCCCCCTGCTGCACGCCGTGGCCTTCGCCTCCCCGGCGTCGCGGCGTCTGGACCTCATGGTGATTAACCGGGCGCTGACGGCCCCCATTGCCACCGCCATTCAACTCCAGGGGTTTACGCCCCAAGCCGGGGCTCGGGTCTGGACGCTCTCCGGGAACCGCATCTCGGATAACAATGAACACCTTGCCACTACGGTGGCGCCCCGGTCCGGCCAAATCTCCGACGCCGGCCCCGGGTTTTCTTACACCTTTGGGCCTCATTCTTTGACGGTAATCCAGTTCCAGGCGCAACCCTGAAACCTCCGCAGGTCGTGCCTGCGGAGCAAAGATGACCAGGCTTTACCATGAAAATCTTACACTGGAACCTATTTCAAAACCTCCTTATGCGCCAATTTGTCATTCTGAGCGAAG
>CAYNMI010000191.1:0-5412 GCA_964398095.1 uncultured Desulfobacca sp. | reverse complement strand
CTAGAAAGGGTAGCATTAGTTAGCTCCTCTCTTGACCCAAAATCCATAGATACACGTTTAGATTTTAATTTTTATGAAACCGCTCTGACCCTAAGCGCTCCAGATCAGGCCAAGACCCTGGTGAACATTACCTTCGACGATAACTCCGGTAGCGGGCCCGTCACCAGCATCTACGCCGTGGACGGCACCGGCACCTTAGTACCGCTGCCCGGCAGCCTGCTGCTGGTTGGTTCAGGACTCCTGGGGCTGTGGGGTTACCGCGGCCGCCGCTTCTTCTCTCGCCATTAGGCTTGCAGCCTATCTTGACCATCCCAGGCAGGATCAGCAATGGTCCTGCCTTTTTTCAGGGGCGGCGCGGCCCCGCCAAGCCCGTGAAACCGGTGGCCCAGGCGTCTCGCCTGGGGCTCAGGCAGGGGGCACGGCGCGTTCCCGCCCTTGAAGCCATTGCAAAACCTCGTTTCATGTCATCCTGAACGGAGTGAAGGATCTAGAACTTATTAATATTACTAGATTCTTCGCTGCGCTCAGAATGACAAATTACGGGGGTTTTAGGTTTTGCAATGGCTTGTAGGGAACTGTCCCTCCTGGCCACCGCGGCCGCGCCTGTCCCTTTTTGCCCCATCCGGCGCTGGGCCATGGTAGTTTTTTCCCCGGTGCGGCTGCGCCGGTGGTCATCCCCACAGGCCTTTTTGGCGTCCGATAAGGCCGGGGCTACCGGTTAAACCCGCAGCCCGCCCCATTTTGCCCTGATCATTACTTTCTTGACTTATGAGGCATTTTTTTTTAATATTTACTAGTGGTGGTTTTCACAATATCTACACATAATTTGGTGTATAAATATTTTTGAACGGATGGTACATATATGGCAGCCGAAACACAAGGTCCAGTAGGTCAAGTCATGGTGATCGGCGCCGGGATCGCCGGGGTGCAGGCCGCCCTGGACCTGGCCAATTCCGGGTTTTACGTGCATTTAGTGGAAAAAAAGCCGGCCATCGGCGGGGTTATGGCCCAGTTGGACAAGACCTTCCCCACCAATGACTGCTCCATGTGTATCCTGTCCCCCAAGTTGGTGGAATGCGGCCGGCACCTGAACATCGAGATTCACACGCTCTCCGAGGTCACGGGGATCAGCGGCGAACCGGGAAATTTCCAGGTGACCGTGGCGCAAGAGCCCCGTTACGTCGATCCCGCCAAGTGCACCGGTTGCGGCGACTGCGCCAAGGTCTGCCCGGTGACGGTGGCTGACGAGTTCAACCTGGGGCTGGGGGAAGGCAAGGCCATTTATCGGCTCTATCCCCAGGCCATTCCGTCCACCTTTGCCATCAAGAAGCTGGACCGGGCCCCCTGCGCCCTTACCTGTCCGGCGGAGATTCAGGTCCAGGGCTATGTCCAGCTTATCAAGGCGGGCAAGAATTTGGAAGCCTTGAAGCTGATCATGGATCGGCTGCCCCTGCCGGGAGTCCTGGGTCGGGTCTGCCCCCATCCCTGCGAAGACAAGTGCCGCCGCGGGGAATTGGATCAAGCGGTGGCCATCTGCAGTTTGAAGCGCTTTGCCGCGGATGCGGCCAACATCGAGGACGTGCCCCTGCCCCAGGCCAAGCCCCGGAAGGATAAGATCGCCATCATCGGCTCCGGCCCGGCGGGCCTGACCTGCGCCTATCACCTGGCCTTGCGGGGCTACCGGCCCACGATCCTGGAAGCCCTGGCGAAGCCCGGCGGCATGCTCCGGGTGGGCATCCCCGATTATCGTCTGCCCAAGGACGTCCTGGACCGGGAGATTAATAATATCCTGCGGCTGGGGGTGGAACTGAAGACCAACACCGCTTTGGGGCGGGATTACACCCTGCATGACCTGAAGAAGCAGGGTTATAAGGCGATCTTCCTGGGAGTGGGTTGCCACGTGGGCGCCAAGCTGAACGTTCCGGGCGAGGATGCCGACGGCGTGGTCCAGGGGGTGGATTTCCTGCGGCGCCAGGCCCTGGGCGAAGCCAATCCGGTGGGCAAGAAGCTGGCGGTCATCGGCGGCGGCAACGTGGCCATGGATGTGGCCTGCACCGCCCGGCGCCTGGGTTCGGACGTGACCATCGTCTACCGCCGGTCCCGGGAAGAGATGCCGGCCCATGGGCATGAAATCGAGCAGGCTTACTGTGAAGGGGTGCAGCTCGAATACCTGGCGGCCCCGGTGGCAGTAATCGTCAAGAACGGCAAGGTGGCGGGGCTGAAGGTCCAGCGGATGGAGCTGGGGGAGCCGGATGACTCCGGCCGGCGGCGGCCCGTGCCCATTCCCGGTTCCGAATATGTCATGGACGTGGACATGGTGGTCCCGGCCATCGGCCAGAAAGCCAACCTGTCCTTCCTGGAGGACAGCGGCATCAACCTCTCCAAGTGGGGCACCATCGAAGTCGATGAAATCACCTATCAAACCTCCAAGCCTGGCGTGTTCGCCGCGGGGGACGTGCACACGGGCCCCTGGATCGCCATCGAGGCGGTGGGCGGCGGCATCGAAGCGGCGGAATCCATCGACCGCTACCTCCGGGGCCTCGACATGACCGCAGGCCGCGTGGAAGGCAAGGAGGCCCACAAGCGCTGGCGGGACCTGCCCAAGGACGAGGAAGGGGCGCCCCGGGTGGAAATGGCCACCCTGCCGCCGGAGCTTAGCTGCCAGTGTTTCGATGAGGTCGCCAAGGGCTTCACCGAGGCCCAGGCCCAGGCCGAGGCCTCCCGGTGCATCAATTGCGGCATCTGCTCCGAATGCATGCAGTGTGTCGCGGCCTGCCAGGCCGGGGCCATTGACCATAGTATGCAGCCCGAAACCCAAGAGGTCAACGTCGGCGCGGTCATCATGTCGCCGGGCTTCCAGGCCTTTGATCCCGGGAGGTATGACGCTTACCACTATGCGGCCTATCCCAACGTGGTCAGCAGCCTGGAGTTCGAGCGCATCTTGAGCGCCTCCGGGCCGTTTGCCGGCCACCTGGTCCGGCCCTCGGACCATAAAGAGCCCAAGAAGATCGCCTGGCTCCAGTGCGTGGGCTCCCGGGATATGCACCATTGCGACAACAGCTTCTGTTCCGCGGTCTGCTGCATGTACGCCATCAAGCAGGCGGTCATCGCCAAGGAGCACAGCAAGGAGCCCCTGGACGCGGCCATCTTCTTCATGGACATGCGGACCCACGGGAAGGACTTCGAGAAATATTACTGGCGGGCCGAAGAGGAACACGGCATTCGCTTCCTGCGCTCCCGGGTCCACAGCATCGATCCGGTGCCGGGGAGTTCCGACGTGGCCATCCGCTACCTGACGGAGAAGGGCGAGTTGCAGGTGGAACACTTTGACCTGGTGGTCCTGTCCGTGGGGCTGGAATCCTCCCACGAAGCCCAGCAACTGGCCCAAACCCTGGGGGTCGACATCAAGCCCGATACCCGCTTTGTGGAGACCTCAACCTTTACTCCGGTCAATACCAATAAAGCCGGAGTCTTTGTGTGCGGCGCCTTCCAGGCCCCCAAAGACATTCCCCAATCGGTGATGGAGGCTTCGGCCGCGGCCGCGGCCGCGGGCGAACTGCTGAACGCCGGCCGGGGGACGGCCATCAAGGTGCGGCAGTTGCCGCCGCAAACCGACGTCAGCGGCCAGGAACCCCGGGTGGGCGTGTTTGTCTGCAACTGCGGCATCAATATCGGCGGGGTCATCAACGTCCCGAAACTCACCGAATACGTGGCTAGCCTGCCGCATGTGGTCCTGGCCGATCAGAACCTGTTTACCTGCTCCGCCGACACCCAGGACCGGATCCTGGAGGCCATCAAGGAAAACCGTCTCAACCGGGTGGTGGTGGCCTCTTGCAGTCCCCGGACCCATGCGCCCCTGTTCATGGAAACCCTGCAGGAGGCCGGGCTCAATCCCTACCTCTTTGACATGGCCAACATCCGGGACCAGGACTCCTGGGTGCACATGAACCAACCGGAGAAGGCCCTGGAAAAGGCCAAGGAACTGGTGCAGATGGCCGTGGCCCGGGTCACCCAGTTGGAGCCCCTGGAGAAAATGACCTTCCCGGTAACCAAGGCGGCCCTGGTGATCGGCGGCGGCGTGGCCGGTATGGAAGCCGCCTGGTCCATCGCGGACATGGGTTTCAAGTCATACCTGGTGGAGAAGGGCGATACTCTGGGCGGCCAGGCCCGCAACCTGGTGGTCAGTTCCCGAGGTAACGACTACCAGGGCTACCTGGACGACCTGATCAAGAAAGTGAAAAATCACCCCAATGTCGAGATCCTGTTCAACTCCAGCGTCAAGGACCCCACCGGGTTCATCGGCAATTTCTCCACGGTGGTGGTGACCCCGGAGGGCGAACGGACCGTCGAGCATGGGGTCACCATTCTGGCCATTGGGGGTAAGCCTTACCAGCCGGAAGAGTATCTGTACGGCACCAACCCCAACGTCATGACGCTCTTTGAGATCGATAAGCTCATCGCCGCCCAAGACGCCAAAGTGACCGGGGCCCAGCAGGCGGTCTTCATCCAGTGCGTCGGCTCCCGGGAACCCCAGCGGCCGTACTGCAGCCGGGTCTGTTGCACCCATTCGGTGGATAGCGCCATCGCCTTGAAAAAGCTCAACCCCGGGATGGATGTCTTCATCCTGTATCGGGACATGCGCACTTACGGCGAAAAGGAACTGCTCTATAAAGAGGCCCGGGAATTGGGAGTCATGTTCATCCGCTTCGATCTGGAGGGTAAGCCCCAGGTGGAGCAGACGGCCGACGGCAAGCTGAAGCTGACCATTAACGACCCCATTCTCGATCGGCCGGTGGTCCTCAAGCCCGATGTGCTGGCCCTGGCAGCGGCGGTGCTGCCCAATCCCACCGAGGAGTTGGGGGAACTGTTCAAGGTGACCCGCAACGCCGAGGGTTTCTTTGCCGAGGCCCATGCCAAGCTCCGGCCGGTGGATTTTGCCACCGACGGCATCTTTATGGCCGGCTTAGCCCATTATCCCAAGCCCGTGGATGAGTCCATCGCCCAGGCCAAGGCCGCGGCGGGCCGGGCCGCCACCGTCCTGGCCCAGGAGCAGGTGGAGGTGGAGCCCATCGTCTCCACGGTGGACCAATCCCTGTGCATCGGCTGCGGCTTGTGCGAAGCCAGTTGCCCCTTCGGGGCCATACGTCTGGTGGAGGTGCCGGGCAAAGGCTGGCGGGCGGAAAACATTTCCGCCTTGTGCAAGGGCTGCGGCATCTGCGCCGCGGGTTGCCCCCAACGGGCCATCGACATGGCACATTTCCGGGATAAGCAGATTCTGGCTTATATTAATAAGGCTGCTTAAGCTGAGACCAGCACAAGCAAAAGGAGTCGGTTGATGAGTAAAGAGTTCGAGCCGAAAATCATGGGCTTTCTCTGTAACTGGTGCGCCTATGCCGGGGCCGATACCGCGGG
>CAYNMI010000190.1:0-5434 GCA_964398095.1 uncultured Desulfobacca sp. | reverse complement strand
CCCGGAGAACAGCAGGGCCGCCCGCGGGTGGCGCCGGAGATAATCATCTAACGGTGAGTTCAGTTCATCTCCCGAAACTGCTGGCGGGGCCGGGAAAGTCAGTTGCCGTCGGTCCCTTGGACTAAAAACATATTCGTATTCTGAAAACCGGCTCCTGACCGCTAGTGGACCCGGCCCCCTCAGCTATCGCGGCTGGCGGTGCTGACGCCGCAGGTTTCATCATTCAGGGGCAGCGGCTCCACCGGTTCTCCCAGGAGGAACCGGCCGGATTCGATCCACTGTTTCAGGTGCTGGGCGATCTCCCGGGCCCGCACCATGCTGGACAGGGGGACCGTCGGAATCTCTTTCCCATCTAGAGCCAGAGCGCCGCTTTTCAACTGAGCGTAGCTCACCTGCCCCAAAATCTGACCGGTAGACCCGGGATAATCGGTGCCGTAGTCCACGACGGGAGCCAGAAGCTCAGCGTCGCTGACCCCACAGAAGTGGGCCATTTCCTCATTCAGCAAAGGGATGGGAATCCCCACCCCCACCGCCAGGGAGCAGCCGTAGCCCAGGATGCTCACCCCCACCAGATACCGGGGGTCCATCCGCTTGAGATCCCCCACCAGCATCAGGGTGCCCGCCGGACCCAGCGGCGCCCCGTTTTCGGCCCGGGGTTTCTTCGGGTTGTGTTGGGTGCCGGGAAAGGCCACATAACCCACACCGCCTCCCAGAAAGATGCGGGTGCCGATGCCCACGGTGCGGTAGTATGGGTCGTTGAACAGGGGGCTGAGTTCTCCGGCGGTGCAGTAATTGGCGTTGCCGGCCCGGGGCCTGAGCGGCCCCATATAGGTATAGATGGTGCGGTTCGACAGATTCACCGCCACGTTGTAGTTCTGATAGCAGTTCCGGGGGTTGCACAGGATGGCGTTGACCATTTGCTTCAGGCTGATCTCCCGTTCCAGGCGCTTGTTGGGGTAGCAGTCGGTGCCGTAGGCCTCCGCCACCAGATAGACGGTCTTGCCGGCCACCAGGTCCTGAATGACGTGGCCGCCGCCGTATTTAAACTCCCCGGGGTACACCTTGTTCAGCGGATCTTCCTCACAGGGCTCGGTGGCGCCGATATAGATATCCACTGCGGCAATGCCCGCGTAGGCCGGCACATGATTGAGCCATACCTTGGACGCCTTGATGGGTGGTTTGGAATGACCGAAATTAACGAACGCGCCCGAAGAACACATGGGGGAAAAGGTCCCGGTGGTCACCACGTCCACGGTCCGGGCCGCGGCCACCTCGCCTTTGCGCCGGACGATGTCGATAATCTCTTCGGCGGTCACCACCACGGCTTGCCCTTGCTTAATTTTTTCATTAATTTCCTGGTAGGTTTTATTCACCTGGTAGTTGGCCATAATTTACCCTTCTTTAGCGAGGCGATCTCAACTTATGGAACCTGGTTTTTGGGGTCCTCAGGGGGGCCTTACTCATTGCCAGCCTGATTTCCCGGTTCATCATCATTGACCCGCCGGGGAACATCTTGCCTTAGCTGGCCCTATCGGCGGGATATACCCCCGCCGCCCCCTGCTCACCCGGCTCATGGGCCTGATCATGGCCGCCCCGGCGATGCAATCCGTCCTGGAGTGACTGCTGGCGGCCTTCCCTTCCCTGCATTCCTGGCCTCAGTAAAAATCCACCGGATCAACCTTGCGGGCTGCCGACCAATGGAAAAAGAGGTTGCTGGGCAACCCCTGAAAGATATAACTGGTCGGGGGCATCAACAGGCGGCGGCAGATGGAGCGAAACGAGTAGAACTCCTGGAAGCAGCGCCAGACCCCGGCCTCGCACGCCTCGGGCGTCATGTGTTTGGGGAAAAAGTTGCAGACCATCCCCAAATACTTCTCGGCATCCGGGTTGTGGACCCGCCCTTCCTGGTTGAGTCGGTCCCACATGGGAGTGCCCCGCCGCGGCGTCGCCACATTGAAGAACGCCATGGGCGCCTTGACCTTTTCCAAAAAGGCCAGGGTCTCATCGAACAGCTCCTGGTGGTCCCCATCCAGGCCGAACATGAAGTTCAGGGAATAAAAGATGCCCCGTTTCCGCAAGCGATCCAGGAGCCACTCATACTCAGCCACCGGATTCTGCACCTTGTCGATGGACGAGATGCTCTCCTGGCAGACGTTCTCGATGCCGATGTTGACGTGGTTGCAGCCGGATTGCTTGGCCAGGTCCAGCAGCTCTTCGTCCCGGGAGGTGTTGATGGTCCAGAGGCAACTCCATTTCAGGTTTAACGGCTTTAGGGCCTTGAACAGATCCTTGGCGTATTCCCGATGGCCGGTGAGATTGTCGTCAATGAAATAAATATTTCTCAGCCCGGTAATGCGCACGTTGGCCTTGATCTCGTCGATCACCTCCCCCAGCGGCCGCCGGCGGTAGGTATGGCCGTAAACGATGGGAACTTCGCAGAAAGCGCAGTGATAAGGGCACCCTCGGGAAGTCTGGGTCGGGATGATCTTGACCCGGTACCGCCGGAAATCCACCAGTTCCAGGCGAGGCCGGGGCAGCCCTACCAAATCGTGGAACCCCGGCGCCTGGTAGCGGCGCTTCAGGCGCTTGACCCGGGCATCCTCCAGCACTTCGGGCCACACCGACTCTGCCTCGCCCACCACCACGGCGTCACACTGCTCCAGGGTCTCCTCGGGATGCAGGGAAACATGGAAGCCGCCCATTACTACCTGCCGGCCCCGCCGGCGAAACTCCGCGGCAATTTCGAAGGCCCGCTCCGCCGTGGCGCAGGTAGCGGTGATCCCCACCAGATCATACTCCCGGTGGTACGGGATAGGCGACAGACGGTCATCCACCAGGTCAACCTGGATACCTTTGGGAGTGAGACCCGCCAGATACGGCAGGGTCATCCCCACCAGCCAGCGGATTTTACTGCGGAGAGGTTTACGGTTAGGGTATTTGGTTGTAGGTTGGACCAACAGAATTCTCATGAAAAACTCCGGCCTAAAAACGCCGCGCGGCGAGCCCTCTTTGGATATTTTATTAAAATCGTTAGCTAATCACAACCTATAATAAGTTTCCGGTCCACCGGGCGCCAGGTTGACTTGAGAACATTTATCGGCAAGTATGATGGCATCATTACGGCTAATCACATGCATAACATTCTCTGCCCTCTCTGTGAGCACGATCACACCAGCCTCGTGGCCCAGCGCCGGGATCGGGGCCTGACGGTCACCACCGTGGCCTGCCGGGATTGCGGCCTGGTCTATCACAACCCGGTGATCGAGGACCAGGATCGCCTCAAGCTGGCTGTGAGTCACCGCACCTGGCATACGGGTGATGCCGGTCTCCCCCGCCAACTCCTGAAGCTGGAGAAGCGCTGGCGCCTGCAGTGGCCCATGCTCCGGCCGATCTTCCAGCCCGGCTGGCGGGTTCTGGAGATCGGCTGCGGCCTGGGCCTGGTGGGCGCCCGGTTGCAAAGCCTCGGCGCCCGGGTGTGGGCGGTGGAGCCCGACCCCGACCAGGCCGCCTATGCCCGGGATCACCATGGCCTGACGGTTTTTCCGGGCCGCTTCGAGGCCGCGGCCTTGGAAGATGCCCCTTTCGACCTGATCCTGGCCTCCCACGTCATCGAACATTTCCCGGACCCCCTGGCCTTCTTGCGCCAGGCCCGGACCTATGCCCATCCGGACACCTGGCTCTTCCTGGAAACCCCCAACGTCTTGGCCCCCAAGGTCAGCTTCCGGCGGATGTTTTCCCTGGCCCACAACTTTTACTTCGCCCCCCGGACCCTGGGATGGCTGCTCTCGAAGGCCGGTTGGCAAGAGGAAAAACTGCGGGTCTGGCGCCGAGACGCTTTCCAGGTGCTGGCCCGCCCCGGCGTCCCCACCCAGCCGACGGTGGACCCCCAGGCCGCCGGGGACGTTATGCGGGCCATTGCCCGCCACCGGTACCTCTATTACCTGAAATTGCTGTTCATTTGGCGCAAGATGCCCTGGTGGCAGAAATATTGGATGTATCAGCCGACGGCGCCCGGACCATAAGCCCCGGGCGGTGAGGGGGCCCGGATTCAGGTCTTCCGGACCAGAGGGATGACCTTGGCCTTGCCTTCCGGCGCGGGGGAGCCGGGTTGGGGCAGGGATTTGGGGGGAATGAATTCCAGTTGCACCGGCCGCCCCCCCATGGTGAACTCTTCTCCCTGGAGGTGCGGCTCCTCCAGTATCCAGACCAGAGTTTGGGGAGGCAGGGAAAGCACCAGCAATTCCACCTGATACCAGCCCCGTTTGACATCCGGATTAATATCGTTGATCCGGGCGAAAAATGCGGGCTTGCGGTCCAGATGGACGAGCATTAAATCGTTGATCGTGGTCATGACTATCCGATTGCGCCTGGCCGGCCCGGAAATTTTTCTTGGCAAGGACCGGCCGCAATACTTTACCAAATCCCGGCAAAAAAGCAAGGACGGGAAGTGCCTGTGGGAGGAGACCGTATGGCCGAAGTGCAATTCATCGATCTGAGCGGCGACATCAAGGCCGACGCCCGGGGTATGAGCTTTTTCCCCTGGCAGGGCCGCGGCCGGGAGCCCGGGGACCTGCTCCGGACCTTCCATCTGGTCTCCCTCCACCCGGGGGTGAGCCGGGGCAACCACCTCCACCCCGGCTTTGAGGAATGGCTCTACCCCTTCCACGGGACCGGCGTCTTCACCTGGGAACCGGCGCCCGGGGAGATCCGGGAGCGGGTCATCACCGGGGACCGCACCATCATCCTGATCCCCCCGGGCGTGGCCCACGCCGTCACCAATCCCGGCCCGGAGATCCTCTACCTCCTGGCCTGGCGCCAGCCCGCCGGGGTCGGCCCCGCAGACCCCGAAACCGTGCCCCGCGCTTTGAACGTCTGAGTGCGCCCCGACGCTTTGGAAGGATTTTTCGCGGGAAAAGATGATTGGCCGGGGACTAAAGGCTGAGATGATATTCCCGGCGGCGCCAGGCCTTCAGGGCCTCCACCAGGTTGTAGGTGAGCTTTCGCTGGGAGGGCATGGACCCCAGGGTGATCTCCGGCTTGTTGAGGCCGTGAAAATCTGAGCCGCCGGTGACCAGGAGGTTCAGTTCCCGGGCCAGCCTCAGGTACAGGGCCTCCTGCTCCGGGGTGTGGTCTGAATAAAAGACCTCCAACCCCGCCAACCCCAGGCCCTGCAATTCGATGATCAGGTTTTTCAGGGCATAGGCCGAACCCAGCCCCAGGGTGAAGGGATGGGCCAGGACCGGGATGCCCTGGGCCTCCCGGATCATGGCCAGGGCCTGGTCCGGGGGAAAGCGGAACTTGCTGACATAGGCCGGTTTGTGCCATCCCAGGTACTTGTCGAAGGCCTCCTGCAGGTCCTGGACGTAGCCCGCCTCCATCAGGGCCCGGGCGATGTGGGGCCGGCCCACCTGGCCGCCGCCGGAGATTTCCTCCA
>CAYNMI010000189.1:0-5448 GCA_964398095.1 uncultured Desulfobacca sp. | reverse complement strand
TACAACTGCCGCTTGTCGATAACCCGTTGGGCCTTGCCTTCGCTCCGGGGGATGGTCCGGGGTTCCACCAGCTTCACCTTGACGGACACGGTGAAGTAGTCCTTGATCTGCCTCTGGATATTCTGGGCCAGGGCCTGCAACTGCTTGACTTCATCGGAGAAGGTGGCTTCATCCACTTCCACCTGGACTTCCAGGGTGTCCAACTGGCCCTCCCGGTCGACGATAAGCTGGTAATGGGGCGCCACCCCCGGAGTCTCCATGAGCACGGACTCGATCTGCGACGGGAAGACGTTCACGCCCCGGATGATGAGCATGTCGTCGCTGCGGCCCTGGAAACGGTTGATGCGGGCCATGGTGCGGCCGCATTTGCAGGGGGCGTAATTCAGCGAGGTGATGTCCCGGGTGCGGTAGCGCAACAGCGGGAAGCCCTCTTTGGTGAGGGTGGTGATGACCAGTTCCCCTAAATCGCCCGTGGGGGCCGCTTCCATGGTGGCGGGGTTGATGATTTCCGGCAGGAAATGGTCTTCAAAAATATGCAACCCCTGCTTGGCTTCCAGGCACTCGATGGCTACCCCGGGACCCAGGACTTCCGACAGGCCGTAAATGTCCACCGCATCCAGGCTGAGGCGCTTTTCCGTCTCCTGGCGCATACCTTCGGTCCAGGGTTCGGCCCCGAAGACCCCCACCCGGAGTTTGGTTTTGGCGAAGTCCACCCCCATTTCCTGACCCACCTCCGCCAGGTACAGGGCGAAGGAGGGGGTGCAGCAGATGACCGTAGGACCAAAGTCCTGGATAAGCATGATCTGGCGTCGGGTCTGGCCGCCGGACACGGGGATCACCGCGGCGCCCAGGCGCTCGGCCCCGTAATGCAGGCCCAAACCCCCGGTGAAGAGGCCGTAACCGTAGGCCACGTGAATGATATCGCCCCGGTGCACGCCCGCGGCCGCCAGGCACCGGGCTATCAGCTCCGACCAGGTTTCCAGGTCCCGCTGCGTATAGCCTACGGGAGTGGGTTTGCCCGTGGTGCCGGAGGAGGCGTGAATCCGGACGATCTGGTCCATGGGGGCGGCGAACATCCCGAAGGGGTAATTGTCCCTCAGGTCTTGTTTGGTAGTAAAAGGCAGCAGGCAAATATCCCCCGGGGTGCGGAGGTGTTCCGGCTTGACGCCCAACTCATCCATGCGCCGCCGGTAGAAGGGCACCAGGTGGTAGACCCGTTCCACCACGGTTTGCAGACGCTTGAGCTGTAAGGCCTCCAGGTCCTCCCGGGGCATGGTTTCATGTTCAACATCACGGATCATTTAACCCTGTTCTCCTCCCAAATAGACATTTGTTAAACATAGCACAAAGGCGCGCCGGTGGTCAAATATGCTTTATGATTTTCCCCGGGGCAGGTCAATCGGATGAATTTAATTCAAATATGCTTAACTTTAGCTGATGATGGTTCTAATCTCGGGGAAAAGGGAAAAAAATGACGCCATAAACCATTGTAAAATTAATATAATTAGTTAATTGATCATGCCCGTCAAAGCGAATCTCGTATTTTTAACTGATTATGAGATTCTTCGGTCGCGGCGCTCCCTCAGAATGACAGGGATGGAGATATTTGCAAGAGGCTCAAAAGTTTTTCCGATAGCCTCTTTGATTTGTCGGGGCGGACCCATGTGTCCGCCCGCATGAGGGCGCCCACGCGGGTGCGCTACAAGAAATTATTGTTGGCAATCGCTAAGGTTGGTGGGAGATTTCTGCGAAAGCGCCCTGACTATTCCTGCAACCAGCGCGGCGCCAGCTTGAGCAGGCGCTTGTCCCGCAACTGGTACACCTCCTCCAGGATATCCGCGGCCATGAGGCGGGTGAAGACGGGCCGGCGCCAACTGGGAGCCAGGTGCGTTTGCGAGTCCTCCTCCCAGAAACTCCCGCCGCCGGTGGCAATGAGCCAGCCGGACACCCGTTCCGCCAGGCTCGAGGGCAGATCCGCCAACGCCTCCCGGACCTTGGGTTCCAAGCCGTCGGCCCGGATAACCAGGAAACGGGTGTCCAGGGCGTAGCGGACCGCGGCGGAGTGTCTCTGGTTGTGGCGCAGCAAGCCGGTGGCGAGCAATTTTTGGAGGTACTCCCAGCCGGTTTTGCGGTCGACTTCGAAGTGCCGGGTGAAGTCCTTCAGCCGGAACCAGCCGCCCCGAGTGCGGGCCAGAAAGTCCCAGAGCTTGTTCTGGTGGAGCTTGCGGTGTGGCCGGTGCGGCAAAAGCTCCCGGCCCTTTTCCTTGAACCAGGCTGCCAGGAGGTCTTCCCGCAGCGGCCGTCGGGGGGACAGGCCCGGCGCGGCCGGCGAGGGGGGCGCCTGGCCCGGCCCCCCGACCGGGGCGGGGTGCTTGGGAGAGCCGGCGCTGACCAGGGGATAATAGAGAGGAAACCACTGGTCAAGTTGGCGCAGGAGATGGCGGAAACGCTTCAGGGTGACCCGACCCGCCAGATTAGCCACCAGGCTGTCTTTGAGGCGGGTTCTGACCAGGCGGCGGCGAGTCTGGGGGTCCACCGGTGAGCCGGCCGTCTCCAGGATCACCTCCAGCATCAACCCGGCCACCAGGGCCCGGTCCAGATTCTCATCTTCCGCCCCAACCCCATTGGGGACCCCTGCCCAGACGCCGGTCCTCTTGCTCCCATCCATGGCGGCCACCGGGTCCCGGGAACGACCTGAACCTTCTCTCCCGGGCTTCTGTAAGTGATTACCAGACTGAAGAATGTTACGGTTTTAGGCCCTGGTGCGGTTGGGAGGTGCAAGATTCCGGCCAGAGAGACAAAAAGGCTATCAAGTTAATATTATT
The DNA here is from genome assembly GCA_964398095.1 of uncultured Desulfobacca sp. Classification (GTDB taxonomy): domain Bacteria; phylum Desulfobacterota; class Desulfobaccia; order Desulfobaccales; family 0-14-0-80-60-11; genus 0-14-0-80-60-11. The sequence goes on along the minus strand of CAYNMI010000189.1, from coordinate 2,623 downwards.
ATAAAATTATTAAGTTACTGAAATCTCCTCGTGCAGATGTCCCATGACCTGTCCCAGGACTGTCCCACCAGCCCCCAGGCCGGTCCCACTAGAGGACCGTCTGGCAGGTGGGGCACCGCATCTCTCCCCCCAGGGCGGCGATGATGGCCTGCACAAAGGCCGGCAGGTCAGCGGGCTGCCGGGAGGTGATGAGGTTGCCGTCCACCACCACCTCCGCGTCCTTATAGGTAGCTCCGGCGTGGACCAGGTCGTCCTTGATGGCAAAGAAGCAGGTGACGCTTTTGCCGGCCACCACTTCGGCGGAGGCCAGCATCCAGGGCCCGTGACAGATGGCGGCCACGATCTTGCCCTGGCGGGCCATCTCCCGGACAAAGGCCACCATGGCCCCGTGGCGGCGCAGCCGGTCCGGGGCGTAGCCGCCGGGGATGACCACCGCGTCGAACCGGTCCGCGGCCACCTCCTGGATGGTTTGATCCACGGTGACGGGATAGCCGTATTTGCCGTGATGCTTGGGGGCCGCGCCGGGGCCCACCACCACGACTGCGGCCCCCTCTTCCCTCAGGCGCAGCAGGGGATACCAGAGTTCCAGGTCTTCATAGAGATCTTCAGCGAAAATCGCCACCCGCTTACCGTTTAAACGTTTTGGCAATGGCATGGGAGCGCCTCCTTAAAAATGAGAACCTGCCCAAAAGATAAGGGCAGCCTCAAAGCGCCGCAAGGCAAGGGGTCGGCCGCGGTTGATTTTGACTTTGAGGGCGATCATGCCGCCGCCCCGGTACCGTTTCAGGAGAAAAAAGCGGTATCCATACCGATAACTTACTGCTTTATAAGGGTAATTACCGGTGCCGGGGCGGGGCGGGACCGCCAGGGTACCGCTGCCCAACCGGGGTTGTGCCGCGGCGTGCCGCTGCGGTACCGCCGGGCGGGGCTGGAATACCGCAGCCCCCATAAATTGTTCCAGACTTGCCGGAGTTCAATGCGCCTGGGTCTCACTATATGGGAAAGAAGCCAGATTGCCAGAACCCCGGCGACAGTTGACCGGGTTTATCCAGACCCGGCCGCCAGGGGAGGTTGAGGCGTTCAGGCCGCGGCTTATGGCGATTTTGTCAAAGAACAAGGCAGGCCCCCCTGGGAACCTGCCCCGATTGATTAGGTTTTCCCCGCAATTTTTGGGTTTTTGAATTACTGGACTTCCGGCATCAGCAGGCGCTTAAGTTCTGCCGTCTCGTAGACCACTTCCTGGCCGGCCAGCCGCACCTGTCCTTGCACGACATAGTTGAGAACCCGGGGTTGCCATGCATGTTCCGCCCGATTCACCCTGGCCGCCAGGGTCTCCGGGGTATCGCCCGCCTCAATGGCAATAGGGAGCGCGAAAAATACCGGGCCCCGGTCATAGACCGCATCCACAAAATGCATGGTGACCGCGCTGTGGGTAATTTCCCCGCGGCGGTACGCCGCCAGCACCGCGTCGTGCACCCGGTGTCCGTAGAGTTTGGGGCCGCCGAAGCGGGGCAGAGGGCCGGGATGGATATTAATCGTCCGGGCCGGGTCCAGGCCCGCGGCCAGTTTCAGCCAGCCGGAGAGCATGACATAATCAGCCTTGAAATATTTGACAAAATTTTGGTAGCCCTCGGCCGGATAGGGACCGGCCCAGTATTCGCAATGCACCCCCAGCGCCTTGGCCTTCTGCCACACCCCGCCGCCGTAATGATTGGTGATAACCGCACAGATCCAGGCGTCCAAAATCGGCGGCCTGGTGCGCGCCGCCCTGACCATGGTCTCAAATCCGGACCCACCGCCGCTTTTGGTCCCGGAAGCAAAAACCAGAATATGCGGAGGAGTTTTTTGCATAACGTCATCCCCTCTGGGGCAAATCGTTAAGGCGCGACTTCCCGGCCCCTCCTTTACTTAACATCAAACTAACCACTATTACAATCTGCCAGTTATATGGTATTTCATGTAAAAAATTTTGCCAGTGAGCCTGAGACCTTCTCTTGCCGGTCCTGAATCAGACCTGATTTGACCGTATTGCCATACGAGCCATGGTATCTCCCCAGTTTCCGCAGGTCCATGCGAGCTTAATCACAGCCTGGCCCTAGGCCTTCCAGAAGTGACCATCCGAGCAGCCTCAGAGAGGGCCGACCGGTGGCAGGCCAGGGATTACTCACCCCAAAGCCGCCCCTCTTGGCCCATTTCGATAGGGAAAATTATCCATCATGTGCACACCCAAGAAAATAGAAAAGGCAAGTTCAGGTATATCACCTATAACTTGCCTTAATTATTATCTAAATTTGGTGGAGCTGAGGGGATTTGAACCCCTGACCCCTTGAATGCCATTCAAGTGCTCTTCCAGCTGAGCTACAGCCCCACGTGCCAATAAGTAGTTAACAAAAGCGGAACGGCCTGTCAAGTCCTGGCGCACCAAATTTCTCGGACCGGCCGTGGGAGCTTGGGGTGACCTGCTCCTGCCCCCGCCGGGATTAAGGCTGATGAGCCGGGCTGCGTCGGGCGCCGGGAACCTTGCCGGAGCCGCGGTCCGCATCCCACCGCGGCGGGGCGCCGCCCGCCGGCGCGAGGCAGTACCATTTTTGATTGAAGTTCTGGTATAATGCCAAGCAAAGTC
>CAYNMI010000188.1:0-5461 GCA_964398095.1 uncultured Desulfobacca sp. | reverse complement strand
AGCAACGGACTACGAATCCGTGTGTCGGAGGTTCGAATCCTCTCGGGCGCGCCAGCTAAAGCAGGGAAATCAAGGAATTCCGGTTAAAGAATTTTGCTCCGGTGCAGGTCTGACTTGCGGTGAGCAGGCCGTGGGCAGATTTTTGTGGACTTGACACAAAGAAAATTAACATAACCATTGGAAATCATTGCAAAACCGTTCCAAGGACTATTCTAGCCGTCAATCAGCACCACGCCTTTCGAGCCCTGGCCCCGCCTGGCTTGGCCTTTACTAAGGCATTAATGCAGCCGCGGCAGGTACGGTTTTGACCGCCTGCTGCCGCTGACACAACGGGCACCCGGCTAGGATGGGCTTGGCTTCCTCCATCGATTAAGCGTCTTATATCTCTTGCTTTTTATCCTGATATCTTTTTCTTTTTATGATCCATGCCAATACCAAAATCACCAAAACTGCCCATATGTAGATATAGGGTGTGCGGAACCATCTCAGCCAATACCCTGTAATAAGACGAGAACTTCCAGAGAAAATTACTGAAGAGGTAAGCACAGCAGCTAATAGGTCGATAACAACTTGTTTTATAAAATCACTAACTTCTTCTTTCACGGCTTTTCTCCTGGCTGAAAATGAGAACTTGGGTGGGAGGGGGCCGGGGCGCCCCTCCGCGGGTGTGGGTTATGGTTTTTCTCTTGCCACCGGCTTTTCGCACAATATCAGGATATCGGCCGACGCCTTAACCCCTAACTTGATTTGCCGGCCCCGGATTTCAACCACCATGATAGTTATGTTATCACCAAAAAGAACCTTTTTCCCCTTGAGGTCGAGGATTTTCATGTTTCCTTCCTGATGATGGGGGCAGGCCCTGGCCCCGCCTGGTCTGGCCGACTGCGGCGGCCCCGCTGGCGCCGGCGGGCCGCCGGCGTCCATGAAGGCATCCTCCCCGTCCCAAAGCCCGGAAGCCGCCACGGCGAGAGGGGAAGTTGCCGGGAGAACGGTGAGGGGTTTTTTTGGGGGGGGCCGGCAGGTCGTGCCGGGGGTTAGCTCGGCATAGTCTTAGAAACTATTGCAAAACCGGTTTTTTCTGTCTGCCAGAGCAAAGTCATTAATTTTAAATACTTGAAAGTACGAGATTCTTCGCTTCGCTCAGAATGACAAATTATGGGGTTTTGGGGTTTTGGGGTTTGCAATGGCTTTTAGGGTGCTGCCGGCATATATTGGGCGGCCAGGGCATGGAGTTGTTGACGATCAATTTTGCCCACGGCATTTTGGGGCAGATGGGCCACGAAAATCCATTTCTCCGGGACCTCATAGGCCGCCAGCCTGGCCGCGGTAAAACGGCGCAAGTCCTCGGGAGCCGGCGGCTGGGCCGGATCTTTGGGCATGATAAAGGCCCCGACAATCTGGCCGTAATGGGCATCGGGAAAACCCACCACCCCGCTTAACTCCACCCGGGGATGGTCATCCAAGACATCTGCCACGGCCGCGGGCATGATGTTGGAGCCGCCCCGAATGATGATCTCCTTGATGCGGCCGGCGTGGGAAGCTGAACGGCATAATGCCTATTTTTCCTTTTGATTATAATTGGTTAGGTGTTGCGTTGCACATGGCCCCCCCCTACCGGCGACCGCGGGTTCAGCAGTTATGATTATGGGAAGCCGCGGGGATCAAAATTTTTGCGAATTTCCCGGCAAGATCCTCAAGAGCTGCCGAATTGTGCTTCGCCGAGCCAAGCATGTTATAATTAAAAGGTACCCTAAAATAGTTGCTCTGAAGGTAAGACTATGCCAAAAGTCATGATTCATCCCGCTGCCTATGAGAATGTCCGTCAGGCCGTCGACCGGGCTTTTGAACTTTTCCCCCTGGAAATCCGTGGGAAGACGGTGTTGATCAAACCCAATGTGCTGCGGATTTCGGAAGCCGGTGAGGGCATCGTCACGCATCCGGCGGTGCTGCGCGCCGTGGTGGAAAAGGTGGAAACCATGGGGCCCGCCGCCATTGTCGTCGGCGACAACCCCGGTCTGTTTAATTATGGAGCCAACGAGGAGAGCTTTCAAAAGACCGGCCTGATGGAAGCCGCCAAGGGGTATTACCAAAACATCGGCAACAATTCCTTTCAGGTTGACTTCAATCCTGATTTCATGCCCACGGTGAGCCTGTCCCAAATTATCCGGGATGCCGATATCATCATCAGCCTGCCAAAATTTAAAACCCATGGTTTGACGGTCATGACCGGGGCCATCAAAAACAGTTACGGTTTTTTGCCCGGCGCCCAAAAGGCCATGCTTCACAAGGCGGCGGGCAACCCCGAACGCTTCCATCAGGTGATCGTCGAGGTTTTCCGGCTGCGGGTCCCCGACTTTTTCCTGGTGGACGCGGTAGTCGGGATGGAGGGAAACGGCCCGGCTTCTCCCGACTTGAGGGAGATCGGCCTTATCCTGGCCTCGGACAACGCCGTGGCCCTGGATGCCGTCATGGCGACGATGATGGGCTGTAAACCGGAGCAGTTGCCATTCCTCCGCAATGCCAGGGAAGCGGGCTTGGGGGACTATGATCTGAGTCACATCGAGATCATGGGGGAGTTGAGAGCGCTGCCCGATTTCAAGCTGCCGCCCTTAAGCGGTGAAGCCTTGTTTCACAACGAGACCATCCAATCCATCATCCACGATCGCACGCTGGTGCGCCCCCAGGCTGATCCGGAGTTGTGCACCGGCTGCGGCACGTGCATCGAGCAATGCCCGGTAGCGGCCCTGTCCATGGGTGATAACCTGCCACAGGTGGACCCCGATATTTGCATCACCTGCTTTTGCTGCCAGGAGATCTGTCCTGAGAAAGCCATTACCCTGAGATAATCAGACCATGAGACCTGGGGTGCATTTTGGTCAGTTGCGCCTGATTATCCCGGTGGTTGTGGTCCTCGCCCAATTTTGGTGACCGAGATGGGATCTAGATAGCCCGGTTGCGCCTCCCCGGCTGCCTATGCCGGCGCGGCGGGGCTCCGTTTGGGGCTACATATAGCGCTGGCGGGGGAAATAACTTACCATGGTGAGCACCTCCCAGTCTTCGAAGGGAGGCAAGAGACAGGCATAAATGCCGATTTCCATGACTTCCTTGATGATCCGGCGATGACCCTCCAGGCGCTTGTCACAGAGGAGCACGACCCGGCAGTAGGGGCAGGCCACCTTGAATTTGGCGCAAATCCCGGCGCCGTGGAAAGTGATGCCCTCGCAGTCCACAAACACCGTGGCGCATTTCTTTTTGCGCAAAATCTGGATGACCTCCTGGGGATTCACCGCGATTTTGGGAACATAACCGTTCTCTTGCAGGAGGTCTGACAGCCGGTGCCGCAGCGGTTCGTTCGCCACCAGCAGGACTATCGCGGGCCGATTTTTAAGAGGGAGTTCTCTGGGTTCTTTGGGGTCCATGCGAATATATTCACACTCGTCCGAATCGCCGGGCGGCCTCATGCCGATGGGTTGGCAAAAAATTTTTAAAATAAAAACCCCGCGATACGAATATCGCGGGGTCGGCAAGTGAAACTGCAACGAGGAGAAAAGTATGTCCGAGACTTTTCCTCAAGGATCATATGTGCAATTTCCGAGCCAATCATTATTTCCACCGTATTCGCTACCCTCAGCCGAAATTTTTTTCAAATATTGTCTGAAATCCGACTGAAGCTTGAGGTGAAATTCTTCGTTACTTGTTAAATTTAATTTGAAAACTCTGCTGTTCGATTATCGACCTTTGTATATATTCTAACCAACTGTCCAACCAGCCGGCGCCGACCGCTGGGGAGCCCTGGGGATTATCCGGGATGGCCGCCACCGCCAGCCTGGTGCCGGTCAATTGTCCGCGATACCGATGCTGCCTTCAGCCAGACAGCGGATCAGGTCCTTTAAATTATGGTCTCCCACCGCCAATTCCAGGTCCACCCAGGAGTCATAGGGGATCAACCGGTGCACAAAACCCGGCCCGAACGGCGCCGGCACCATCATCCACATATAGGCCCGGGGCGGAATCTCGGGACCTTTGAAAAAGCGGTAGAAGCTCGTGGAAGTCTCAAACTGCGTGATGAAGCGAGCCATAATTCTTTGCTCGCCTTTCAGGGTATCCGGAATGAGGTATTCTTGATAGTCATCACCGGCCAAGCAAGGTTCACACGGGTGATCCGGATAGCAGGCTCTGCTCATGGTTACCTCCCTGGCCCTGATTGCCGTGCTCCCAGGGCCTTTCCCCTCTTTGGCAGGGAGCCTCGAAGCCGCCGGCGCCGCCCGGCCGGGTGGCAGCCCTTAACCGGAGCGCGTTATTCCTGTTCTTGGGAATCCTCCGATTGCCACTGGGCCAAAGGAAAACGGAAGCCTATCTGGAATTGAGCCAGGGCCAGGAGTTGGAAGATTTTCTTCGGATTCCCATAGAACATCACTTCCTCCGGCCGATCCGAAAATTCCGCACACACCACAATCTGCCGCACCGGCAAATGTTGGAGGGCCTCCAGCGCCTTCTCAATGGCTTCTTTTTCCCGATTGAGCGGGACGATCTTAGTCATAGGATTATGATCCCGGAATCATCTCGGGTCCCGAGATAACCTGTTAAAGGAATTTGTGAGTTAAAGAAAGTTAAGAAGTGGGGTGCCAATAACTACTGCAAAAAGCGTTCCCGGATGGGTCATAAAATTGCGAGGCGCGAGGTCTGGGGGGAACGATTATCCGGATATTAACCATGCCCTTAGTTCATCTGAGGAGGCTTCCCGGTCCGGAAATCATTCCGGCGGCCCGGCTTGGGCCTTTTTCTGCAACTCCGCCTTCATCCGTTCGGAGAACTCACTTCTGAAGATGTCGATATCCATGGCCTCATCATATTTGCCGGCCAGATAAAGTCCCATGCCTTTGTACATCTGGGCCTCCTGGAAATCGGGATTGAGGGCCAGGGCCTGGTCAAAGAACGGAATACTCTCCAGGTGCTTCCCCAACCCCAGCAAGGCATGGCCCTTGGCCGTCAAGGCGTAAATGTTGGAGCTATCGGAGGATAAGACCTTATCCAGCAGGGCGAGAGACTCGGCGCAGCGGCCCATGTCCGTCAGACAGTAGGCCTTCAACTGCAGGGCTCGCAAATTTTCCGGGTCCCGCCTCAATTCCCGGTCGCAGCAGAACACCGCCTCTTCCAGAAGCCCTTTGGACACCAGGGCCGTGGCGCCGTCTATCCAGGCGATGGCTTGCTCCACCCCGATGATCTTCAGCATCACACTTTCGTAACTCTGATCCACCACCCGGTTGCCGATGGACACCACCGGCAGTCCATGCCCCGGCAGCAGGTTGGCAATATCTATCTTGCGCAGGGCCTTGACCCCGTACAGGTAATAATCCAGCCGGCCCCCGGCCTTTTCGTCGGCCTCGGGCATGGCGTGGGGCAAGACCATGTCCCCGGTAAACGCGGTTTGGCTGGGGGCGTGATAAAAGGACAGGCCGTC
>CAYNMI010000187.1:0-5609 GCA_964398095.1 uncultured Desulfobacca sp. | reverse complement strand
GCAAGAGTACCATCACCATTACCACTCAGGTCAATGCTCCGGGAACCGTCAGCGGCCTGCCAATAGGAGCCGATGTAATCCACCGTACCGGCGGTCACAGACCAATCAGCGATGTTGGTTCCTCCGACACCCACCGTGGTAAATCCTTTGGTACTGCTGGGGGCAATCCCAGATTCAAAACTCCCGTTTTGGATCAAGTTGGCCAACCCGGGCGTAGCCCAGAAGGCCACTATTCCTAAAGTCAGAATTGCCAGAAAAGTTACCATTCTTTTTCGCATGGCATTTCCTCTTTTTACGTTTTCTCCGCAGACCTGCCTGAAGGCGGGACCGATGTTTTGTAACAATCTAATAGGTTTCTTGACCGGTCAACGAAGACGACCCTCTGGCTCAGTTTCTCAAAAAAAAATACCGGGCCGCCCTGCTTGGGCAGCCCGGCTATCTTCGTCATCCTTGAAGAGACCCGTAGCTTTCCGCCCCCAGCTCGCGCTGGGTTTGGCTTTCTCTGCAGTGGCAGCGAGCGTAGTACAGCAAAATATAAATGTCAAATTAAAAATATATATTAAAAAAATTTTTTATATTAATCTTTATCCCGACCTCATTTGCATCCCTGCCCAGGCCGGCCACCGGCATAACTTAACGCTTTTCCAATCTCGGTATTTTTGCCCGTTTCTCTAAGAAATTTATTCCTTAACGCCACAACCTATAAAAAGGCCAATTGCGGCAGAGCAATGGCCTTCAACGAACCGGGGTACCACACTGGCAGAGACCAGGGCAGATACGCCACAAATCTTCTTTTTGAGGTGGTGCCATATGTGTCTTTAAGGCTAAGTTGCGGTTTTCCCGGTTTAAAAATAGTGTGAGGAGCGCTCCTGATCAAAGGCCAGGTTATGAAAGATACATTGCAGTTTCGTTTTCCCAAAAGTGTCCAGCAAGGGCATCGCCTATGCGTAAGACCGGTAGTTTTATACGAAATCGCCTGCAAAATGACTAAAGACCCGCTGCCCCACCAAGGTTGCCCGTATTCCTTTCCCTAAAGAAAGGGGGTGTATAGTTCAGAATAAAAAAAATATAATTTTTTTTTCTTGACTTGATAGAAATTTATATACTATCTTGTTTCCTATTGTGAGAAAGCCAAACCCGCCGTGAGGCGGGGACGGAAAGCCACGGGTCTTGTCAAGGACGAGAAAGACAGCCGGGTTGCCCAAGCAGGGTGGCCCGGTATTTTTTTTTGGAGTAAATGCAGGCGGACTTTGGAGTTTGAAAAGGAGTGTATCTGCAATCCCCACAAAACTGGCGGCCTGCAGCGAAAAGTAATCTTTGCCTTAATAAATAGAGGAAATTAATGGAAGCGGTCCAGATGACCGAATTACATAAAAAAGATGGATGAGCAAGCTGATGCCCCGCAGAACGAAGGATAGCGCCTTGCCCATTAGCATAAGCATTGATATGGGGAATTATCGGATTGGAACGACTTTCCAACTAAGATTTTAGGGAGCAAACCTGACAGTGCAAGGTCAGGTTCCAGGATAAGCAATGCGTTGGCAGGGTAAAAAAGTACTGGTAACCGGCGCTGGCGGCTTTTTGGGCAGCCATCTCGCCGAAGCCCTGGCGAACCGGGGAGCCAAGGTCCGGGCCCTGGTGCATTACAACTCCCGGAATGACTGGGGCTTGCTGGAACTTTTGCCCCCGCAGGTCAAAGAAAACCTGGAAGTGGTGGCGGGCGACATCACCGACCCTTCCGGGATGACCCGGATGGTAGCCGGCTGCGAGATAGTCTTTCACCTGGCGGCGTTGATCGGCATCCCGTACTCCTATGTGGCCCCAGCCCACTACGTGGCGGTCAATGTGACCGGTACCCTGAATCTCCTGGAGGCGGCCCGGGCCCAGGGGGTGGAAGCTTTTGTCCACACGTCCACCAGTGAGACCTACGGGACTGCCCAGTATACCCCCATGGATGAAAACCATCCTTTGAAGGGCCAGTCGCCTTATTCGGCCAGCAAGATTGCTGCCGACAAACTGGCGGAGAGTTACTACTGCGGTTTCGGACTGCCCGTGGTGACGGTCCGCCCCTTCAATGCCTTCGGGCCCCGGCAGTCGGCCCGGGCGGTCATTCCCACGATCATTACCCAGGCCCTGACGGGGGATATCATTCACTTAGGGCATACCCGGCCGCGGCGTGACTTCACCTTTGCCACCGATACCGTCGCCGGGTTCCTCAAGGCCGCCGCCTGCCCTGAAGCCGTGGGGGAGGTGATCAACCTGGGGACGGGGCGGAGCCCCAGCGTGGGGGAACTGGCCCAGACCATCGCCTCCCTGGTGGACGGCGGCAAAAAGATCTCCACAGACGCATCCAGACAGCGGCCGGAACACAGCGAGGTCTGGCACCTGGAATGCGACAACCAGAAGGCCCGGGAATTGTTGGGGTGGGCGCCGGAGGTGGATTTGGCAACGGGTTTGAGCCGGACCATCGAATTCATCCGACCCAACTTGGGCCGTTATAAGGCAGGCCTCTACAATGTCTAAAGACGGACAGCCAGCTGTGGACCGGGGCCCGGCCTGGGAAGTGCCCCTGGCCGACGTCCGGTTCGGAGCAGCAGAGATCGAGGCCGCGGTGGAAGTGCTGGGGTCGGGCTGGGTCTCCCAGGGACCGATAGTAGAACGTTTTGAGGCCGCGTTTGCCGAGTTTTTGGGAGTCAAGTACGCCGTGGCCGTGGCCAGCGGGACCGCGGCGCTGCACCTGGCCTGCCTGGCGTTGGATTTGGGGCCGGGAGACGAAGTCCTCTGCCCGGCCTTGACCTTTGTGGCCACGGCCAACGCCATCCGCTATACCGGGGCTAGGCCGGTCTTCGTGGACATAACCGGAGCTGACAACTTTAACCTTTCTCCGGAGGATGCGGCCCGGAAGGTCACTCCCCGGACCCGGGCCGTGATGGTGGTCCATTACGGCGGCTTTCCCGCGGATATGGAAGCGGTTCGGGCGGTGGCCGAGCGACACCAGCTCGCGGTTATTGAAGATTGCGCCCATGCCCCCGGGGCCAGCTACGCGTCTCCGGGAGGCCGGGCCCGGGTGGGCTCGTGGGGGACCATAAGCTGCTTCAGCTTTTTTGCCAATAAGAATATGACAACCGGCGAGGGGGGGATGGTGGCCACCAATGATCCGGTCCTGGCCGGGCGGGTGGCGCGGGCCCGGTCCCACGGCATGACCACCCTGACCTGGGACCGGCACCAGGGCCACAGCTTTAGCTATGACGTGGCGGGTCCGGGCTACAACTATCGGCTGGATGAACTCCGGGCCGCCCTGGGGCTGGTACAGCTGGGCCGGCTCGAGGCCAATAATGCCCGGCGGCGGGAACTTACCCGCCTTTATCGGCATAAGCTCCAGGAGGCCCCCCAGGTGCAGGTGCCGTTCTCGGGAGCGGACCTCGAGGCTTCGGCCTGTCATATTTTCCCGATTTTGCTGGCGGACGGGGTGGACCGGCGGGATTTCATGACCTTTCTCAGGGACCGGGGGGTTCAGACCAGCATCCACTATCCGCCGGTGCATCAGTTCAGCTATTACCGTGAATTACGGAGCGGAGAGGTGGATCACCAACTTCCCCATACCGACGCGGTCGCAACCAAAGAAGTCACGCTTCCCCTGTTTGCCGCCATGACCGACGGGCAGGTGGAGCGGGTGGTTATGACCGTGCAGGAATATTTTTTGGGAACACCAGGGCGTTATGCTTACCAGAGCCTTTGACATCGTCGCGGCCCTGATGGGGTTGCTCTGTCTGGGACTTATCCTCCCGGTGGTGGCTGTGCTCATCAAGCTCGAATCCCGGGGTCCGGTGTTCTTTGGGTGTAAACGGGTGGGTGCAGGCGGGCGCCTGTTTACCATGTACAAATTCCGGACGATGTATGAAACCCCCGCCCCGGTGGGGCCGAGCCTGTGCCCCGAGGGGGACCCCCGGGTCACGGAAATGGGCCGCTGGCTCAGGCGCACCAAAGTCAACGAATTTCCCCAATTCTACAACCTCCTCAAAGGGGATATGACCCTGATCGGGCCCCGGCCCGAGGCCCCGGACCTCGCGAAGGCCTACCCCCCGGAGGCCCAGGCAGTGTTTGCCGTCAAGCCCGGGCTCATCGGCCCCAACCAGATTGCCGGTCGCAATGAAGAAGAGTGGTATCCCGAGGGGGCCGACCCCCGCCAATACTATTTGGATCATATCCTCCCCGCGAAGGTGGCCGAGGATCTCGACTACATCAAGAACAAGTCATTTTTCGGCGACTTCCACCTGATCGTCCGGGGGATCTGGGCCACGGTGGCCGGGGCCATTGCCCGCCGGCATCTGGCCGACAATCTCACCCAGCTGGTGATGCTGGGGGTGGATGTCCTGTGCTGTATTCTGGCCCTCACCCTCGCGTGCTGGCTGCGGTTCGGGTTTTATATTGACCTAGATAACCTCCGCACTTACTGGCAGTTGCTCCCCCTGGCGGTGGTCTGCCGGCTGCCGGTATTTTACCAGTTCGGTTTCTACCGGACGCTGATCCGGTATTTCGGCTTGCCCGATATCAAAAACGTTTTCGATGGGGCCTTGTTCGGCAGCGGGCTGTTTATGCTTGTGGCGTATTTAAGCGGGATCGATATCACGGCTTTTGGCCGGAGTATTTGCCTGATCGACTGGGGTTTGCTGACCGTGATGCTGATCGGCTACCGCCAACTGGCGAAAGTAGTGCAAACCCGGCGGCACGGCCCGGTACCCGCCGGCAACTCCCACCGCCGGGCCCTGATTTGGGGGGCCAATACCGAGGGCATCTGGTGTCACCGGTTCCTCCAGGAGCAAACGGCCCCCGCTTATCAAGTGGTAGGTTTCATCGATTCGGACCCAAAGAAACGCCATCGCCGGATCGATGGCCTCAAAGTTCTCGGGGATCAGCACCACTTGGAAGTCTTAACCCAGCTTTACCGCATTCAGGAAGTCTTTGTGGCCAACGGGGCGGGGACGGGCCAACTCGACCAGGTGAGGCAAATGTGCAGCCGATTGGCCCTGACCGTCCGGCGGTTCATCCCCCGGTCGGTGGAAGACCTGGCAAGCGGTGGTGAACTGAGCCGACATCAGGAGGTCGAGTGATGCGGGCGGTAATTCTGGCTGGAGGGAAGGGGACCCGTCTGGCCCCTCTCACCGAGGTCATACCCAAACCCCTGGTGCCCCTGGGAGGGAAACCCATTCTCGAAATCGTCATCCGGCAACTGCAGGGGTGCGGGTTTCGGCGCATCACCCTCGCAGTGGGCTACATGGGAGAGTTGATTCAGGCCTATTTTCAAGATGGGGCGAAGTGGGGGGTGGAGCTCGACTACTCCTTTGAATCCACGCCCCTGGGGACCGCCGGCCCCCTGGCCCTCATTGACGGCCTGGATGACACCTTTCTGGTGATGAACGCTGACGTCCTGACCAACCTCGATTACCGGGAATTGGTCCGGTTTCATAAGCAGCACCAAGCCCTGGCCACCATCGGGGCTTATCAGCGGCAGGTCACCATCGACTTGGGAGTAATCATCAAAAACGGGCAACACCGGGTGCTGGATTACGTGGAGAAACCCGCGACCACCCACCTGGTGAGCATGGGGA
>CAYNMI010000186.1:4000-5662 GCA_964398095.1 uncultured Desulfobacca sp. | reverse complement strand
CAGTTGGCCGCCCTCATGGCCATGGTGCGGCGGCATTTTGTCCTGGCCCCGGACTGCGAAATCACCCTGGAAGCCAACCCCGACGACCTCACCCCGGAAAAATTGGCCTTATACCGCGACCTGGGCATTAATCGTCTCAGCCTGGGGGCCCAGTCCTTTGACGAGGCCGAACTGCGCTTCCTGGCGCGCCGCCACACCGCCCGCCAGACCATGGAGGTCCTCAATCTGATCCGGGCCGCGGGCTTCGCCAACCTGGGTCTCGACCTGATCTATGGGCTGCCGGGGCAGACCGTGGCGGCCTGGCTCCAAACCCTGGAGACCGCCCTCAGCTTCGCCCCGGAGCACCTCTCCTGCTACCAACTCACCGTGGCCGAGGCAACTCCCCTGGGGCAGATGGTGGCCGGCGGGCAGGTCCGGCTGCCGAGTGAGGAAACCCAGCGGGAATTTTTCCTCCGTACCGGGCAATTTCTGAGCGAGCGCGGCTATCTCCACTACGAAGTCGCCAATTTCGCCCGGCAAGCACCCGAGGCCGGAGGCCCATGCCACTATTGCTGCCGTCATAACCGCAAGTACTGGACCCATGTTCCCTACCTGGGGCTGGGCCCCGGGGCCCACTCGTTTCAGGCGGGGCGGCGCTGGTGGAATTTTTCGTCCGTGGAGCAGTATTGCGCCTCCCTGAACGCGGGCGCAGCCCCCGTGGCCGGGGCCGAAACCCTCACCCCGGACCAAATCCGCCTCGAAATTCTCTACCTGGGCTTCCGCACCCGGGAAGGCGTCAGCCTGGCGACCATCCGGGAGCAGCCCCGGGGGGACGCTGTTCTGGCCGAACTGGTGCAGGCAGGCCTGGTCCGGATAGACCGGAACCGGGTCATCGCCACCCCTCAGGGCCTGGTGGTGGCCGACCGCCTGCCCCTCCACTTTGCCGATGCGGCGGGTAATGAGGATTTTCCCCGGCCCAGGACATGATCCGCCACCACCACAAAGCCTGCCGCGTCCCCAGCTTTCCCGGGGCCGCCGCCAGCGCCATCCCGCCTTGGGCCCCGCCGCCTGCCAAGCAATCAGGTGCTAAAGGAGACACAACCACGGTTGATAATCTGCTATACTCCTGAAGTAAATCCGGGGGGCATGGCAAAAGCTAAACACCATGGTTTTTTGGAAATTCATAAAGATGCAAACTACTCGCCCACTAACGCTCCTGGCCCTGGGACTGTTCCTCTTCACGCTCCTGCCGGCCTGCGGAGTCCGGCAACTGACCACCGGGGAGATTCAGCCCCCGAAAGTCGATTTTCAGGGCCTCGCCTTGGGCCGTCCCACCTCCCGGGGCTGGCCCCTCACCGTCACCCTCCGGTTGACCAATCCCAATTCTCAGCCCCTTGACCTCAAAGGCTATGATTATGAGCTAAGGCTGGAGGGCCACACTGTGGCCCAGGGCGCCAGCGACACCCCGGTGAACCTGCCCGCCGGGGGGCAGACGGTGGCCCGGGTCCCCATCCTGGTGAAATTGCCCGCCCTCCTGGGGCTGCTCCCCAAGCTGCTGCAGCCGGAGCCGCCGCCGCTGCGCTATCAGGTCGCCGGCGGCTTCCGCCTGGCCGAGGTGCTGGGCGGCCTGGTCCGGGTGCCGTTTAATTTCCAGGGCCAGGTCACCCCCAAAGAAGGCCTGGG
>CAYNMI010000186.1:0-3900 GCA_964398095.1 uncultured Desulfobacca sp. | reverse complement strand
CGCCATACTCTACTACTTCCGCCAGGAAGGCGCTTAATGCGACCTTCGGTTTTCCTTCTAAAAAAAATCTAAAATTGGGGATTTTCTGACCCCTAATCCCTGGCCCCTGACCCCTGATCCCCGATACCTAAAACCAGGACCGGTGGCTCCACAATTCCTCTTTCAAATCCTTCATGTCCGTCTGGCACATGAGATACAAGGAGGCATTCTGAATGGCCAACCCCCCCAGGTACGCCAGGGCGGTCACCAGCTTGATTTCCTCATGGGTGAAATGCCGCAGGACTTTGCTGTAAAGCCGCAGCACCCCGATCACGGTCTCCTTGGTCTTGATGGGCACCGCCAGAATGGTGACGATTCCCTCCTCTCGGTTCATGGTGCGGTACTGCACCCGGCGGTCGGTGGCGGCATTTAGGATGATTATCGGCGTCTGGGACTTCAAGGCCTGGGCGATGCTCTTGTGCGCCGACACCGGCCCCTTTTCCAGGTACTTCTTGCTCAAGCCATAGGATGCCACCAATTCCAGGCTTTCCCCAGTCTCATCCAGGAGGCGGATGGAAACGCCCTTAACCTTGAGGGCTTTGGCCAAATCGGTGGTCATGGCGTGCAAGATCTCTTTAACTTCCAGGCTGCCGCTGAGGTTGACGGCCAGGTCGAAAAAGAGCTGGGTCTCCCGGCGCACGTGGTCGATGAGGCGGGCATGCTCCATGACCCCGCCCCCCTGCTGGGCCAATAACATGACAAATTCTTTTTCCTCCGGGGTAAACTGCCGGGGCGTGGCCGTGAACAGGCAAAATACCCCAATGGCTCTGCCCTTGACCATCACCGGCACCGCCAGAATAGAGGCGATGCCTTCGGCCTGCTTGGCATCGGGGTACTCCAGTTTGGGGTCCGCCGCCGCCTCCCGGCTATAAAAAAAGCCCTTCTTCAAGACCAGGGGCAGGATCTTCTGGGCCAGCATGGATTTTCGAGACCGGAAATAGCTTTCTGACAGTCCTTTCTGGGCCACCGGGAGCAGCTCCGGCTTGCCTGCTTCCGTCAGGTACAGGCAGGCGGCCTTGCCCTCCAGGATGTCCAGGGCGCTGATAAAGATCATATCCAGGAGTTCCCGGCGGTTGCGAGCCGTGCCGAAGGTCCGGCAGAGCTCACACAGCTTTTTGAAATAATCGATTCTTACGGGCATTGAGGCACTCTTTCCTTAGGCGGTCATAATGCGGGGTCCGGTTCCAGGCTGCCGCTCAGCCCTCCCTGGTCAGGAGCCATCCGACAATCTGCGGCACGATCTCTTTCTGGAATCGGGCGCTCACATAAATGCCGATATGCCCCGTGTCCAGGCAAATGTCCGCGGTGTCCCGGCTCCCCACCTTCTTCGTCAACACCGCGCACGCCTCCGGGGGGACCAGGTGGTCATACTGGCCATAAATATTTAACAACGGCATGGTGACCTGCCCCAGATCCACCCGCCGGCCTCCCACCTCCATCCGGCTGTGCACCAGCCGGTTTTTCTGGTACAGGTCGGTGACCACCTGCCGCACGGTCTCCCCGGGCACGTCCGGACTGTCGAAGATCCATTTTTCCATGCGGATAAAGTTTTCGACAAAATCCTTGTTGTCCATATTCTCCATGAACCCCAAATACTTGTCCAACAGGAGCCGGGGCGGATTGAGGAGCAGGAAAGCCACGTTTACCAGGTTCCCGGGCAGGTTGCCGAAGGTATCCACCAGCCGGTCGATGTCCAGATCCTTCAACCAGATGTGCAACAGGCCCTTGGGGGTATCGAAGTGCGTGGGGGCCACGGTGGTAATCAGATTCCTGATCTTGTCCGGATACAGCGCCGCATAGATGACCCCGAACGTCCCCCCTAGGCAGACCCCCATAAAATTCACCCGGGATATCCCATGCCGCCGGCGGATAAAGTCCACGATGTTGTCCAGATAACCGTTGATATGGTCATCCAGGGTGAGAAACCGGTCTTGGCGGGTCGGAGAGCCCCAATCAATGAGATAGACCTCCACGCCTTCCTTGAGAAAGGTCTGCACCGCGCTCCGGTCCGGCTGCAGGTCCAGCAAGGTCTCCCGGTTGAACAGGCCGTGCACCAGCAGCAGCGGGGTTTTCAGGCGGACCTCTTCCGGTCGGTAATATTTGAGCCTGACTCGGTCTTCCTCATAGACCAGGTCATAGGGGGTGGTCCCAATGTCCGTGGCCAGGGGGCCCAGGAAAATATCCCGGGCCTTCTCCAGGCGCTGCTGGGTTTCTTGGGCGCCCGCCGCCAGCTTGGCCCGGATCAGGTCCACCGGGATTTTCGGCCGGTCCATCAGCCTTCCTCCCGGAAAGACTGGCCCAGGTCGATTTTCTTGGCCATCGCCTTCATGCCTTTCTTCAGCAGGTAGATCTGCCGGTAGAGATCATCCAGGTCCCGGCGAGTGGGGAGACCCAGGGCGGCCATGGCCTCGGCCAACAGTTCCTCCTTGGCCGTGCTGAAATCTTCCAGGGCGTGGAGCGTGTGGCCCAGGGTGCTGATAAACTCCCCCGACTGGAACAGGGTCATGTAATGTCCTTCCAGGAGTTTCAGCCACCCCTTATAATACTCCTTGAAATCTTCGGGGGGGTTTTCCTGCCTGCCATTTCCCCCCACTCCTTTCATGGCCCGCAGGGATTTTTTCACCGGCAGATAGAGCAGGTAGATGAATTCGGCCATGGCGGTCTGAAATCGGTTGAATTTATCCGTGGCCTGATTGATGCGTTCCTGGGGAATCCCGGTCAGGGGGAGTTGTGGCAGGTTCAACAATTGGCGAAAGTCATGCTCAAAGATTTCATTGCAACTCTTGAAAATATCCTGGTCCAAATTCTCAAAATCGTCGCCCTCAACCAGAGTGCCTGGCCCCTGCCAACCCTCCAGCCATTGCCGGTGCAGCTGGAAATATCCTTCCCACCCCGCCTGGGCCATCCTCAAGATGATCTCCGAGGGCGCCTGGATGCCTTGAAAGACCGCGGCCACGGTGCCCGGCTCCGTCAGCAGCGAAAAGAACGCCTGCCATAACGTCAAGGACAACAGCCAGGGATCTCCGGCGCCTGCCTCCGCCGTGGCCCAACCGCCGGTTTCGTTCCCGACGGCCAGACCGGGACCCATCTGAGCCATAGTTTCCCAAAAATCCATGGTCCATTTGATCCAGGCGGCCAGCAAAGGGTCCGACGCCGTCTTTTTCGAATACTCTGGGACCATGCCTGCCTCACTCCCCCGGCTTAAAGAAATATTTCACAAATTGTCTAATTTTACCACGATTGCCATCGATTGTGCACCGACAGATTGAAATTGAGTGATTTTTTTTGCCGAACTGCTCCGAAAAATTTCTGGGAACTTAGGAACGCCCCCCGGCAGGGCCCCGGCGCCGGCTAACCGTTCAAGACCGCAGATATTGGCCACTCCCGGAAATGAAAATCCCAGGTAGCATATCCCCCTGAAAATAAGTTACCTTATCACTGTCGCGGTATGGCCCGCCATGCCTCCCTTGGGGACCCCCCGGACTGGGCCGGAAAATCATCTGGATTGGTGGTTTTTCTCGGGTATGCCGATTAAATAAGGGGGGAAATCGTTCTTATGTCAAAAATTCGGTTGGGAATCAGCGCCTGCCTGCTGGGGCAGCCGGTCCGGTTTGACGGCGGCCACCAATGGGACCGCTTTATCACCGATACCCTGGGGCAATATGTGGAATTCGTCCCCGTCTGTCCCGAAGCGGAGTGCGGCCTGGGGGTGCCCCGGGAAGCCATGCGCCTGGTGGGCGACCCGGAGAATCCCCGCCTGCTGACCGTCCGCACCCGGGTCGATCTCACCCATCGCATGTTGACCTGGGCCCGGCAACGGGTGCGGGCACTGGAGCGGGAGAACCTCTGCGGCTTTATTTT
>CAYNMI010000185.1:0-5671 GCA_964398095.1 uncultured Desulfobacca sp. | reverse complement strand
ACGGTGATTCCCCTGAAGCCGGGGGAGACGGTGGAGTAGGGAAGTGAGCAGTAAGCAGTAAGCAGTAAGCAGATATTTCGGGCGCGTTCTACGCGCCAATAATGACGGCCACGGACTCCTTAACGAAACCTATTGGGGGGCGTAAGACGCACCCTTGCAAAACTTGTCGGAATGGCTGGTAGTGAGCAAATTGAGCAGAGTTCTTCACTGCTCACCGCTCACTGCTCACCGCTCACTTATATAAAGGATTTTGCATGCGTCGCAGGAAGCGCTGGCAGGTGTATCCGGAGCAGCCGGAGTTGATGGCCCAGGTCATGGCCCGGCATGGCGTACCCTGGCTGGTGGCCCGCATCCTGGTGAACCGCGGCCTGGCCGCGGAGGGCGACATCCTGGCCTTTCTGGACCCCTCCCTGGAGCGCCTCAATCCCCCCTTCGGGCTGCCGGACCTGGAGGCGGCCGCCAGCCGCCTGGGCCGGGCCGTGCGCCGGGGCGAGCCGGTGGCGGTGTACGGCGACTACGACGCCGACGGGATCACCGCCACCGCGGTGCTGCACCAGTTCTTCCGGGAGCTGGGCCTTAACTGTTTCCCGTATATTCCCGACCGCCTGACCCAGGGTTACGGCCTCAAGCTGGAGGGCCTCAAAGAACTGGCGGCCCGGGCCCGGCTCATAGTCACGGTGGATTGCGGCAGCAGCGACCTAGAGGAAGTGGCCTGGGCCCGGGAGCAGGGGCTGGAGGTGATCATCACCGATCACCATGAGATTCCCCCGGAACTGCCCGAGGCCCTGGCCGTGGTCAACCCCAAGCGCCAGGGCCACGATTATCCCTTTGGGGAACTGGCCGGGGTGGGGGTGGCGCTGCTCCTGGCTTCGGGGCTGCGGGCGGAGCTCCGGGCCGGGGGCTGGTTCCGAGAGCACCCGGAGCCCAACCTCAGGTCGTACCTGGACCTGGTGGCCCTGGGCACCGCCGCGGACGTGGTGCCGCTGGTGGGGGAAAACCGCATCCTGGTGTGCCAGGGGCTCAAGGTTCTGGAGGAGAGCCGCCGCCCCGGGATCATCGCCCTGAAGGAAGTCGCCGGGCTGGAAGGCAAGCCCATCTCCTATCAAAACGTGGTGTTTCAACTGGCGCCCCGGCTCAACGCCGCCGGCCGCATGGGCCAGGCCCGGTGCGCCCTGGAACTGCTCCTGAGCGACGACCTGGCCCAGGCCCGGACGCAGGCCCGATATCTGCATAATCTCAACCGGCAGCGCCAAGCCCTGGAAGAAGAGGTGGCGAAACAGGCCCGGGCCCTGATCCGCCGGACCGGCGTGGGGTCCCGGGCGGTGCTGGTCCTGGCCGGGGAGGGCTGGCACGCCGGGGTGATCGGCATCGTGGCGGCCCGCCTGGCGGAGGAGTATCACCGGCCCGTGGCGATGGTGAGCCTGATGAACGGCCGGGGCCGGGGTTCGGCCCGGTCCGTGGAGGGCTTCCACCTGTTTCAGGGGCTGCACGCCTGCCGGGAGGCGCTCCACAAATACGGGGGACACGCCTTTGCCGCGGGTTTTGAGGTGGCCGCGGCGGATCTCCCGGCCTTACAAGACCTCCTGGAGGCGGCCTTTCAGGCCCAGGTGGGCGAGACGCCGCCCCGGCCCACCCTCAGGGTCGACGCCGAGGCGGGCCTCAATGACCTGGACGCCGCCTTCTACCGGCACCTGGCGAGCCTGCGGCCCTTCGGCCCCGGCAACCCGGCCCCCATTATCGCCTGCCTGGGGGTGGAGTGCCTGTCGTCCAAGGTGGTGGGGGAGCGGCACCTGAAGGTGCAATTGGCCCAAGGGGGAACCGTCCTGGAGGCCATCGCCTTTGACCAGGCCGCCAGCCACCCCCTGAGCGGCCCCCTGGACGTGGCCCTGTCCACCCGGCTGTCCCATTACCAGGGCCGGATGAGCCCTGACCACCGCCTCCTGGATTGGGGCAAGCCTTGAAGGCGGTTTTCGGTTTTCAGTTTTCGGTTTTCAGTTAAATTAATAAGAAAGATCAGCCGGTTATAGAGATAGTTGGTTGAATTTTAAAGGCAATACGGTATTACGGGATTTCTGGTTTTAGATTCTGAGGAAAGGGCATGAGGTTGAGGCCGGGGAATCTTCAGGAGGCGGCGCCTGGCCCCGGCCAGGTTCAGACTACCCGCATAGAAGCTATTATAAAACCTCTATTTTCGGACTCCCAGGGCAATAACAGATTATGGGATTCCTGGGTTTTGCAATGGATTGTTGTAAACCGCATTTTCGGACTTTATATCCGCCAAGAGGCGCCGGGCTTCCATCTGGTCCTCGTGCAGGTCCTGGGGCATGAGGGCATACTGGGTGCACTTCAGCACCTGTTCAAGTTGCTGCTGGGCCAGGGAGTGATAATGGAGGCGAAACAGGGTCTGGGCCAGGAACAGGTGGTTGGTGCTGTTTTCCGGGGCCAGCCGCACCGCGGCCAGGAGATGATCCAAAGATTTGTGGATGTCGCCCACGGACATGGGCCAGCCGGGGGCCTCGAAATAGATGCGCCCCAGCACCCGATGGGCCCCGGCCTGATCGTAGGCTTCATCCAGGGCCAGGGCCTTGTGGAGTTCCTCGATGATTTGGGGGAGCAGCCGGCGCCCCAGCATGTAGCCGCCGGCATCGACCCAGCCGCACAGGTTCATGGCCAGCCAGTAGTGCCCCTCGGTGCGGTTGGGGTCCGCGTGGATGAGCATCTCGGCGTAGAGCCGCCCCTTATGATAGTAGACTTCACTGTACTTTTTGGGGGCCAGTTGTCCGACAATAAAGCAGGTCCGGGCCAGTTTCGCCAGGACCAGGAACCGGGGCGCGGTGCCTGCGGCCAGCACCCCTTCATAGAGGCTCAGGGCCCGTTGGGCCTGGCTCATATCCAAGGTGGGGCTTTTCAGGAGGGCGTCGGCTTCGGCCAGCGGTGTGGTGGTGGCGGCCAGCGCCGCGGTGGCGCTCAGGAGGCTGAGGGCCACATATCCCATGATTTTCAGCCAGCACGCATGTTTCATAACTAGTTTATCCGATAAATCTTGGTGCGGATTCGAAACCTTGACGTGCAGAACTTTTCTCCTGGTTAAAATATAAATCTTGCGAAGCGGCTTGCCAACCCTGTAAGGGTGATCCCCTGCAAAAATCGGCATTTTCGCCAACGCCCCGCCACGGAGTTTTCCTCATAAGACCTTGCCCGGCCGCCTTTTCTGTGATAGAGGATTGTTAACGCCACGCGCCTGGGGAGGATGGATCATGGCTGGGGTCAATAAGGTTATTCTGATAGGGAATTTGGGAGCCGACCCGGAGATGCGCTACACTGCCGACGGCACCGCGGTGTGCAAGTTCTCCCTGGCCACCAGCCGGAGATACACCGGCAAGGATGGACAGAAACAGGAAAAGACCGAGTGGCACCGCATCGTGGTCTGGCGCAAACTGGCGGAGATCTGCGGCCAATACCTATCCAAGGGCAAGCAGGTGATGATCGAGGGCCGGATTGAGTATGGGTCATACGAAAAGGACGGCGTGAAGCACTACACCACCGACATCGTCGCCGAAAATATGCAGATGCTGGGCGGCGGCCGCGGCCAGGACCGGGAGCAGGAGCCGCCGTTCGGGCCGCCGGCAGGGGGCGCCGGGGAGGATGATATCCCCTTTTAGTTCTTAGGTCCGGGGACATCGGCCCCCACGGAATCAGCCAGAAAAGACGCACATTCACAGGAGAGGACCCACCCTTTTGCCATCCAGCCGCCGCCAGTTACGGGAACAGATTGTCAGTCTGCTCCAGGCCGGGGATTTTCCGGGCCTCAAGGAACTGGCGGGCCGGGAAGCCGGGGTGGCCGGCATCCTGATGCAATTCACCTTTGAGCCGGGGCCCCTGTTGTATTGGCGGGCCCTGGAGGGCCTGGGGCACGTGGCCGGTTCCCATCCGCAGCAGGTGCAAAAACTCGTCAATCGCCTCCTCTACCTCCTCAATGAGGATTCCGGCAGCGCCGGCTGGGGGGCGGCGGCCGCCCTGGGGGAGATCGGCCGGCACCAAATCTCCCTGGTGAAAGAAATCATCCCCATGTTCGTGGGCTTCCTGGAGGAGGATTTCTCCCAGGAACCCATGCTCTGGGGCGTGGGCCGGTTGGCGGCGACGCACCCGGAACTGCTGGAGGAGATCTGGCCGGCGGTGACGCCTTTTCTCACCAACCCCCGGCCGCAACTGCGGGCCCTGGCCGCCTGGGGCCTGGGGCAAGCCCGGCGCCGGCCGGCGGCCAGCGCCCTCCGGGCCTTAGCCGGGGATGATCACCCGGTGCAGCTTTATGACCGGGGCAACCTGCACCAGACCACGGTGGGCCAGGTAGCCCGGGAGGCTTTAGCCAGTCTGAGTTGAACCACGCGGCTCGCGGGGCTCACCATATTCTGTGCATGCGCACCAGATAAAATTCGCCTAAGAGAGGAAGTTCCATATGTTTTTACTCATTGTGGTCTTTGTTATCGGGGTTTTTGTGGGCTATAAATATCCCCAGCAAGTCGAGCAGATTTTGAATTCCGGTAAAAAGCTTTTTACCGATACGAAAGATAAGTTCTCCAAGAAGTAGACCCCGCAGTTTCACCCCACGGGTCGCCTAGCGGGAGGGCGGGCCGGAGCCGAGCCGGCGCCCTCTCCGCCCGGATGGCCTGATCCAGGGGAGTTCCCCCGGCAATCACCGGGAATCGCCAAGCAAAGGCGTGCCTGAGGCGGCGCGGGCGGTCGCTGGGGCCCGTTCAGGCTCGCAAGGCGATGACGGCCCCCTGGCGGCCGGTAAGCCGGTCCCGGCGGTAGGAGAAAAACGTCTCGGCGCCACAGCGGGTGCACAGGCCGGCCAGGTCGATGCGGGCCGGTGAGAGTCCGGCCGCGGCCAGTTGGTCCCGGCTGAGCCGCCAGAGGTCGAAGTAGGTGGGCCGCACCTGGTAGTTCCACAGGTGGGGGGGAAATTCCTCGCGGAAATTCCGGAATTCGGCGCAGCAGGGGCCCAGGCTGGGTCCCACCGCGGCATAGAGGTCGGCAGGTTGAGAGCCGAACCGGTCTTGGAGCAGGCTGACGGCCTCCTGGAAAATATTGCGGACCTGACCGCGCCAGCCGCAATGGACGTTGGCCACCACCCGATGGACGGGGTCATAAAACATCACCGCCTGGCAGTCGGCCTGTTTGATGAGCAGGCCCAGGCCGGGGACGGTGGTAATCAGGATGTCCACCTCCGGGATGTCCGTAAGCCGCGCCTGGCCGGCGGCGGTAATCACCGCGGCCCGCTCCCCGTGCACCTGGGCGGCGCTGGCCAGGCCCTCCACCCCCAGGGTCGCCTGGATGCGGCGCAGATTTTGCGCTACCAACTCCCGCCGGTCCCCCACCGCCAGACTGACGTTGAGACTGTGATAAGCCCCGGGGCTCACGCCGCCCTGCCGGGTGAAAAAGCCATGCACCAGCTCCGGGTGCGCCGCCAGTAAGGGGCTGCGATAATACGTCAGGCCGTTGCTGGTCTGCCAGGACGCCATCCCCCGGTTTCTCCTCCCGGACTACTGTACCATACGCGGCCAGGGCCCGAAATCCCAAACTGTCAGGGCTTTTTGGTGGTGAAAGGAACCGGGAGGACTTTATAGGGATTGCCAAAAGTTTTTTCCGATCCTTGAAATCCACAAATCCC
>CAYNMI010000184.1:5354-5709 GCA_964398095.1 uncultured Desulfobacca sp. | reverse complement strand
TTCTCCGCTACCACCTGGGCAAGGACCTGAAATCCTGGTCCTTTTGGGAGAAGGTCACCCGGGCGCACGGCTGATTTTAGGCTGGGGTCATCCAAGCAATTGCTACCGGTTGGGGCGGACCCGCGGGTCTGCGCCAATTATCGGCATGGATGGCTATGCCTTATCCCCAACTGGTAATTCATTTGATAATTCCATCTTTGTCAGTAAATCCGTCTTAAGAAATTTTTCGGATGAGGAGTTCATGGTAAGATAGAGGTGCACGAGGCCCGAGGTTTTCATTCGCAAGTTTATCCGGTTGACTTAACCATGATGCCCCATAATATTTCGCCCTACCTGATCCCCGGCGTCTTCCTCC
>CAYNMI010000184.1:2431-5344 GCA_964398095.1 uncultured Desulfobacca sp. | reverse complement strand
TCGGGCATCCACTTCACGATCCACGTCTTCTTCTGCGCCATGGCTTTCCTCCTGCTGCTGCTCCTGGAGTCCCTGCGGCCCCTGCGCCGGCTGAAACGCACCCGGGGTTCCCGCTACCTGGTGAACGCCGTCCTCACCGGCCTGGGCTTCCTCACCGGCGTCCTCACCGTGCGCCCCGCGGCCCTGGGGAGCGCCCTCTGGGCCCAGCGCCATGGTATCGGCCTCCTGAACCTGGCGTCCCTGCCCCTCTGGGTCCAGGTGGCCGCCGGGGTCCTCCTCATGGACCTCACCTTCTACTACTGGCACCGCCTCAACCACACCCATCCTCTCCTGTGGCGCTTCCACAACGTCCACCACGCCGACCCGGACATGGACGTGACCACCTCCTTCCGCTTCCACTTCGGCGAGGTGCTCTACTCCACGGCCTTCCGCCTCCTCCAGGTGGCCCTGATCGGCGTCTTGCCCCTCACCTACCTGGTCTATGAAGTGGTGTTCAACTGCGCCACCATGTTCCACCACAGCAATCTGCGCCTGCCCGTGGCCGGGGAGCGCCTCCTCAATAAAATCTTCGTCACGCCGCGCATGCACGGGGTGCACCACTCCGCGGTCGGCCCGGAGACCAACTCCAACTATTCCGTGATCTTTTCCTGCTGGGACCGCCTCAACCGCAGCCTCAAGCTCAACGTCAGCTCCCGGGACATCGTCATCGGCGTGCCCGGCTACCTGCGCCCCGGGGACAACCTCATCCTCCCCCTCCTCGCCCTCCCCTTCACCCGGCAGCGCCCCTACTGGCGCTGGCCCAGCGGCAAGGCGTCAATGCGGCTCAAACCGCCCGGCACGCCGGACCGACCGGAGATGATGCCGGAATAACCTGTCGTTGCCCAACAAGCAGTTTTTCACTAATCATGCTGGCGAAGAGATTAATCTATTATTATTAATTAGTTATACAAAAGCCAGATTTAGACGAAGCGAACTCTCTGGCTAACATATTGAATTCCCCAGATTATTTTACCGAAAACTGAAAACCGCAAACGGTCTTTTAGATCATCCCCGGCGCTTTGGGTGACGCGCAAACCCGTTTTGCAATAGTCTTATGAATATCTTACCAATGATTATCTGAATTAACCGAGACAGGTTCAGTTGTTGCGGACGCTAGGATGGGACATCTATCGAGGGGGAAAGTTCGAATCCCGGAGGGAGGCGCTACCTTAGCGCCTCTGTGCTTTTGGGTCTCCCCTTGCGGCGGAGTTTTCCATTGCCGGTGGCCTGGGATGCAGACGCCTAGCTTATCGAGAATAAATAATCGTCATCCCATCCATCTTCTTAATAATCTCGTTGGAGGGCTCCAAAGTCACGTTAATATTCTCGGGAACTAATTGACACTGAGCTCCGGTAGCGGCGTCAACTGTATAGCCGATAATTCCCCCCGCCAGCACATCACCAAACGTTGCCAGGCTCATGGTTTGGCCAATCTCCACGGTTTCTGGTTGATATCCTTCCTTGGAAATTTCCACTATGTGGCCATCTTTTCGGGACATGCTTAACATAGCGGGAGATTGATAATGTTTTTGACTGTCCACGAGTATATCGGCGCCGGCGGGGTTTGTAGTTACGCTTATATCTTGTGTCTTGCCGTGCATAATAGTTGCGCACCCACTTGAAAAAATCAAGACCAAGAAAATTAGCAGAACATTAAGAAGATTCATGAGGCTAAACCTCCTTGGCTGGGCTTGGCCCAAATCGGAGTTGGTGAATTTGATTTTCGGGATAAACCCCGAAACCTTACGGTTCCCGCAGCAATTTATGCCGACATGATAGCACAAATTTTCCAAAAAAGTGATTCTTCTCCAGCTTTGGCCCATACCTTTTATGACCTGCTTCCTGGCGGCAGTCCAAGGCCGGGATAGCTCCGTTTGGCAGTGGCGAGGATCAATGGCAGGCAGTCTTAAAATGCCCATATCGACCCAGGGCATGGCAATGGCTTATGAAGTTAAGAGAATTATGCCAGCCTGGCGATTATCTTGTCACTAACCATAAATCTCCTTTGCAACCCTTCCCGGCAAAGGCATTAAACGTGATAAATCAGAAATTTAGCGGCTCGGATACCGCTTTATTCTCCGGAAGCGATACAGGGGTGGCGGCCTAATCCCCTGAAAAGGTCAAAATTCGTCGCGCCCCGGCGTCATCCCAGGCAGGGTTTGCCCCCTTGCCAGGGATGATCCGCGCGGCCCTGTGAACGGCGGCGTCAAAAGGCGCCCCCCGGATCGAGGGGCGCCTGGGTCCCGCGCAGACTCCACAACTCACATGGCGCTGGGGGGCGGGGGAGTTGCCGTGGGAGCTTTCTCCTGGGGAGCCGCCTTGCGGGCCGGAGCCCGGCGGCGCCGGGGCGATTTGGGGGAACTCAGGGGGGTATCGGAGAGATATCGGGGGGCGACCCAGCCGATGGTGTTGCTCCGCAGGTCCCGCACCTGGGCCCAGCCGCTGGTGCTCACCCCCAGCATCTCCACCGGGTCGTTGAAGTTCAAGGTAAAGAGGACGCTGGAGTTCGGGGTGGGATGTTGATGAATGGCCAGACTGTTGGTATTGGCATAATAAGTAGGCAGATGTTTGGCTTTCAGATCAGGACTGTAACTGAGCAAATTACTGGGTATCCAGCCGATCCCTTCCCGCTCCACCAGGCGCACCTTGGACCAACCCGTGTCCGTCCGGTCCAGAATTTGCACCTGATTGCCCTGGTAAACCGTGAGTAACACCTCGCACTTGGGAGAGGCGCATTCGCGTAAGGGCGCCGAGGTCGGGATCACGTAGTAAATGCCGGAAAAAGCCTGGGCCGCAGGACAGGTCAGACACAAAAGCAGTGGACTCAGCAACGCCGGAAGAATAAATTTTCTCAGCTTCATGAACTTTCCTCCT
>CAYNMI010000184.1:0-2331 GCA_964398095.1 uncultured Desulfobacca sp. | reverse complement strand
GGAAAGAAAATTCACCGCCACTCCAGAAAAACCGGGCCGTAAGAAAATATTCGGCCCCGGTTGGTCCCGGGCGGGGAGGACAAGTTGCAGATGACCACAACCATTATATCCGGGGTGGCTCCTTTTTCGACTTCAGGACGGCCCGAAAATGGGCCAGTTCCTGTCTGGCCTGGCGCAGTTCCATTTCCAGCCGGGTCCGTTCCTGGGGGGTGCTTCCGGGCTCCAGGGCGGTCAGGGCCTGCTCCAGGTCCTCCACTTTGTGGGTCCAGCGGTAGACCTCTTCGGCCAGATAGCGAATGGTCATATTCTCCTCAGGGTCCCGGCGGGGATTCCAGGTCCACCGGCAGCGGCCCTTCCGGGGTTACCACCAGAGGCAGCACAAAGTAGAAATTGTTGCCCCCGGGAGTGGCCTGGTAGCCAGCCTCGCCCCCATGGGTCTCCACCACGGTGCGCACAAAGAAGAGCCCCCGGCCGGTGCCCACCTCGCCCTTGGTATTGGTGCCCCGGTAGCCCTCGTCAAAGATATGGGGCACATCTTCCGGAGGCAAGTGGGACCCCGTGGTAAAGACGTTGAATCTGACTCCGTCTTTGCCCGCACCGAAATAGTCTTGCAGCAGGTCCCGGCCATAGGCCATGTACTTGCGCCCTTCATAGTTGCGGCGGGCATATTTCACCGCATTGGAAAAGAGGTTGGCGTAGACCTGGGCCATGAGGCCCTTGTCCACCGACAGGGGCAGGTCTTCATCGGGCATGACCCCGGCGCCCGTGTCGATCTCGATGTGGCGCTCCCTGAGCTTATCTATAAAGAGGTTGAGTTGCGGCTCGATGATTTCCTTGGTGACCCGGGTGGTACGGCGCCGGAGCACAAACTGGCCCTTCTGGAAGTGGGACAGCCGGAACAGGGACTCGATAAAGAGACTAACCCCTTTGTAGTGCTGCTCCAGGTTCTCATAGTCACTCTGCAAGTCGTCTATCAGGGCGCTGTAGGCCTGTTTGGCATCCGGCAGGTCCGGGCATTGGTCGCCTCTGATGGTGCAGACGCACTCCAGTTCCTTCAGGTTTTGGATCTTGCGCCGCAAGTGCCGGAGGTAGAGGCTGAGGCTGATAT
Source organism: uncultured Desulfobacca sp. (assembly GCA_964398095.1). Classification (GTDB taxonomy): domain Bacteria; phylum Desulfobacterota; class Desulfobaccia; order Desulfobaccales; family 0-14-0-80-60-11; genus 0-14-0-80-60-11. The sequence goes on along the minus strand of CAYNMI010000184.1, from coordinate 1,223 downwards.
TGGGAATGATGACATTGTGTTCGATATCGGCCACCAGGCTGTTGATAAACCGGATGTGCTGGATGTTCTGGCGGGCGACGATCTTGATGTGAACATTGTATCCCAGGCGGTTGGCAAACTTTTCAAAGAAAAAGCGGTCCGATTTTGCAATCCGCTTCTCCGGAAACAGTTCCAGCATCCCGATGACCTGGTCCTTGGCGTAAAAGGGCAGTTGGTTGACCAGGAGCAGATTGCCCCGCATGGGGATGACCAGGGAACCCCCTTGATTGTAGGCCAGGCTGGTCAGACGAATATGGTCGGGGGGGGCGGTCTTGTCGGGATAGATCCCCCGGAGGCTGTCGCAGACCAGATCCAGCCGGCCCTCGGAGCACACCAGGTAGAGGCGCGAGTCCAGGTAAAAAAACTCTTTGATGACGCTCACCGTGACCCGGTAAAAGTTTTCGATGGTCTCATATTCCTGGGCCAGGTCATAGAAGGTCTTTAAGGCGTCATCCTTCAGAGGGCCGAAGTTATACTCCTTAAAGGTTTGCCTCTTTTCCTTAACCCGGGCCGAAACCTCTGCCAGGTCCATGGGGGTATCCATATCAGTGTCCTTAGACCGGGATCAGCCAAAATCCCGGCTCACCCCTGGGGGCTTCAGGTATCAACGGGGAACGGCGCGCCGGTACTGCCCGACCCCTTGATCATAGAGATCACGGCCCTGACAATCATTGATGACAATGGTGGGGAAGTTTTCCACCTCCAGGCGATGGACGGCTTCCGGCCCCAGCTCCGGAAACGCGATGACTTCGGCAGTCTTGATACGCTGGGAGATGAGGGCCCCCGCCCCGCCAGTGGCCCCCAAGTATACGGCCTTGTGCTCTTGCAGAGCGGCGATAACTCCGGGAGAACGTTTGCCTTTGCCGATCATCGCCTTTAGGCCCAGTCTGATCAGGGTCGGGGCATAGGAATCCATGCGATAGCTGGTGGTGGGGCCCGCGGCCCCGATAACCCGGCCGGGTCGCGCCGGGCTGGGACCCACATAATATATGATTTGTCCCCGTAAATCCATGGGCAATTTTTCCCCCGCGGCCAGCAGGTCCACCAAACGTTTGTGGGCTGCATCCCGGGCGGTATAGATAACCCCGCTGACCATCACCGTATCGCCGATGTTAAGCTGCAACACGTCCTGATCGCTTAAGGGAGGGGTAAGTTGCACTGTTTTAACCATGCTCCACCTATTA
>CAYNMI010000183.1:0-5732 GCA_964398095.1 uncultured Desulfobacca sp. | reverse complement strand
TGAAAGACCTGGCCCCCCGGGACACGGTGGCCCGGGCCATCGACCTGGAGATGAAGAAGACCGGCGCGGACTGCGTGTATCTGGATATCAGCCATAAACCGGCGGATTTCGTCAAGAGCCGCTTCCCCAACATCTATCAGGAGTGCCTGAAGTACGGCATCGATATCACCGCGGCGCCCATTCCGGTGGTGCCCGCGGCCCATTACATGTGCGGCGGGGTGGTCACCGACGCCTGGGGCCGCACCCACATCTCCAACCTCTTTGCGGTGGGGGAAGTCTCCATGACCGGCCTCCACGGCGCCAACCGCCTGGCCAGCAATTCCCTCCTGGAGGCCCTGGTCTTTTCGCACCAGGCGGCCCAGACGGCCAAAGAGACCCTGCCCGATCTGCTGGCCCGGCCCCGGTCGCCGGTGCCGGAGTGGAATCCCTTCGGGGCCACCGACAGCGAAGAGGCCGTGGTGGTGTCCCACAACTGGGACGAAATCCGCCGCTTCATGTGGAACTACGTGGGCATCGTCCGCACCGACCGGCGGCTGCTCCGGGCCCAACACCGGATCGACTTGATCCAGCAGGAAATCCAGGAGTACTACTGGAACTTTATCATCACCAGCGATCTGCTGGAGTTGCGCAATATCGCCACGGTGGCCGACCTCATCATCCGCATGGCCCTGAGGCGCAAGGAAAGCCGGGGGCTGCACTATAACCTGGACTATCCCCGGATGGACGATGACAACTTCCACCAAGATACGGTGATTTCCTCGGAGGGCTGGCACTGATGGCCGGAGACCCCATCCTTCTGGCAGATGATGATGCCGAGCTCCTGGCGATGCTCCAGGAGTTTCTGACCGAGCAGGGGTATGACGTGACCGCGGCGGCGAACGGCCAACAGGCCAAGGCGGCCCTGCAAGACCGGGAGTTCACTCTGGCCGTCCTGGACCTGATGCTCCCCGATTGCTCCGGTCTGGATCTCCTCTCGCACATCAAGGCTCACACCCCGGATACGGAGGTGATCCTGTTCACCGGTCACGCCGGCCTGGAGAGCGCCGTCCAGGCCCTCCGCCTGGGAGCCTATGACTATCTCCTCAAGGCGGACCTGCGCCTGGCCGACCTGGAGGCCTTGGTGGGCCGGGCCCTGGAGCGGCGCCGCCTGACCCGGGAAAACCGGGAACTGATGGCCGGCATCGTCAAAGCCCAGGATGAACTGACCAAAAGAAGGGCCCGGGAACTGGCCCAGGTGCGGCGCATCGCCGAAACCCTGGCCGGACCCCTCACCTGGGACCAACTCGTCCAGGGGCTGGGCAGCCTTATCTGGGACAGCCTCCCCTCGTCACTTTTGGGATTGGAACTGCGGGGCCAGGAAGCGGAAATCCCCCTGGAGGCCTATCGGCACCAGCCGGACGTCCCGGAGGCCGATTATCGAACCTTTCAAGAATTCCTGCAAGGGCAATTGGAGCCTGGGCCCGCGGCCCCTCCCCCGGACATGCCCCTGCCGGCCATGCTGTGGCAGAGAGTGGAAGTGGGGAACATTACCCTGGCAGCGGGGGCCGGGCGTCAGGAGGCCTTCACCCCGGAGGAAGCCGAACTTTTCCGGATATTCATTCTCCAGGGAGAGGCCGGCATCAAAAATCTGGTGCTCTTCGATCAGGTGAAGAGCATGGCCATCCGGGATTCCTTGACCAGCCTGTACAATTACGGCTATTTCAAGGAGGCGGTCCACTATGAGGTGGAGAAGAGCCGCCGTTACAAAAACCCCCTGGCTCTGATTTTCCTGGACATTGACGATTTCAAGCAGATCAACGACACCCTGGGCCACTTGAAGGGTGATAAGATCTTGCGGCAAATAGCGGCTATCCTGAAGCAGGGCATCCGGCAGTCTGATTTGCTCTGCCGCTACGGCGGCGACGAGTTTGTCGTGCTCTTGAGCCAGACGCCGGCAGACCAGGCCATGGTGTTGGCCGAGAGATTGCGCCGCTTTATTGCCGAGTCCTCCATGAACCCCCTGGAGCAAGATCTCAAGGTCACGGTCAGTGTCGGGGTGGCGGGACTGGAGACGGGGATGAGTACGGAAGGTCTGATCAATGCCGCGGATGAAGCCCACTACCGGGCCAAGCAGGCCGGAAAAAACCGGGCCGTCGGCTCGGGACCTCTCACGCCGCCTGCCCCGGCTGCCAACTCCCCTGGGAAAACTCTCACTTCCTCCCGTTAACCTCCCCCTGGTCCCCGGCCGCTTGCCGGCCGGATTCAGGGAATAACATCCAGCACCACGTAGCCTTGCTGCTTCAAGGTGGCGACGATGGGTTCCAGGTCGACCTTGGCCAGGCGGAAATAGTAGGGCCGTTTATCGCCCTGGGTAGGCCCCAGGGCCACGTTGATGACCTTGCCCCCCGCGGCCTTGATGTGGCGGGCGGCCGTGTCCAGGGCCTCTCCGCGGTTATCCAGGAGGAGGTCCAGGCGAGAGGAGCTCTTGAGCAGGCCCAGCATGGTGATGAACGCGGAGATCAGATCCAGCATGGTGATGACCCCCACCAGCTTATCGCCTTCCATCACGGGCATGCCGCCGATTTTATGTTCATAAATCAGGCGGGCCGCCTCCTCCACGTCGGTGTCGGGGGTGACGCTCAGGGGCGCCTGGACCATCACATCACTCACCTTGATTTCTTCCAGCATGGAGGCCAGGAGGACCTCCCGCAGGTCCCGGGAGGTGATCCACCCCACCATGCGGTCGCGCTCCATGACCGGCAGGTGGCGGATCTGCATCTTTTGCATCAATTTTAAGGCCTGGCCGACGCGCCGGTCGGGCGAGATGGTGACAATCTGCGTGCTCATGATCTGGCCGACCAGCATGGGGAACCTCCTTGCGGCGTCGTCGGACCACCTTAAAACAAAGCGGCGGGAATTTCAATGAAATTCCCGCCGGCGGCAAAACCCTGAGCCCTGCTCTCCCCCTAATTGGTGGCCAGTTGCGCCTGCAAGGTATTGATTAAGTGTTCGGCCTCCGCGATGTAGCCCCCCATATTACTCCGATGATTGGCCAGAAGGCCGTCTTTGGCGCCGTCGGTCACCACCCAGGGGTGCAAGCGGGCGGCCTGGTGGAGGGCGTGAATGGCTTCCTCCAGCGTCTTGTGAGAATTTTTTTTCTGCAGTTCTTGGTGAAAATCCTTACTGACGGCCTCCAGCATCTCCGCCATGGCCACCGCCACCCCTTGGGCGTGGTAAAAATAGTCGTCCACCTTGAACCACGACACCGGCGTGGCGTCTTGTTCCGTATCCTTGATGAGGTGGTTCAGGTTATTCCCCAGGAGGTCCCTGTAGTTGTTGAGCAGGACGATCAAATGATCCACCCGGGAATAGAATCGGCTTTGGCCGGTGTGCAGGGCCACAATATACTTTTTCAAATCCTGGATGGCTTCCCGGTACTTGCCTGACGCGGAGGGGAACCAGTATTTCCCCGGACTGACCATGAGATAATTCATGGCCTCGTTGACCCGGGGGTCGAAGGCCTCGGTGTTGGCAAAGCGCGTGAATTGCTCGTTGAGCACCACTATGGTGCGCCGGGCCACTTGCAGGACCCCCAACTGGAAATTGTTCACATTATCCGTTAATCCGAGCTTGCCGAACAGGATGGTATTGGGCCGCCAGCCGAACAACGGCTTGTTCACCTGGTCATCGATGATCTTGATCAGGGCCTGGGCGAAGACCTCGCCCCTGCGGGGATTCCCCGGGGGCTCCGCCTGGGCCTCGACATGAGCCGGGGCCGGGGCTTTCCGGGCCGGGGCGGGGGCAAATTCGGCCTGCTTGGGCAAGGCGGGCGCCGGGGCCGGAGCAGGTCTCCCGGCAGGCGCGGCTGCCACCAGGGATTCTACCAATTGTTCAGGAGTTTCCCCCCGGTGGCTATACTCCCAGCCAAACAGTCCCCCCAAAAAGAGGATCACCACCAGGGAGACCAGGAGGAAACGGTGCTGTAAAATCCGGTGAACTAGATCTTGCGGCGGCCTCGACGGGTTGGGAAGCCGGCCTGCCGGATCCTTTTCCGGTTGAGGAGTATCGTTGGAGGTCATGGAGTTTTGCCCTTTCCGCCTTTTGGACTCGGCCCAGGCTCTAAAAGACTACATTCATAGCATGAGCGCGGCCACCCTCAATGATATTTTAGCCGTTTTCGGGGACCCTGACCGGGGTTTTGCCGGCCGGCGGGTAAGCCGGTTCAATAACCCGGTGGTCCCGGGAGATGACGACGCTGAGTCTGCCGGTTTGCCAGCTTCGGGTCCACCCCCGGCGCGGGGTGGCGCGCCGCCGATTCATCCAGCTTAAAATAACAGGGCGGGAATTGCAATAATTCCCGCCCTGCAAAAGAGCCATCCTGATCAGGCCGGGGGCTGCCCCGTCCCTGATCTCAAGCTAATTGGTAGCCAATTGATGCCTTAAGGAGTTGAGGACATTCTGGGCCTGCCCGATATAAGTGGACATGTCGGCCCGATGGTTGGCCAGGATGCCGTCTTTGCTGCCGTCGGTCACCAACCAGGGGTTCAGCTTCGAGGCAATTTCCAGAGGCGTAATCGCATTGTCCAGCATATGCTGGGCATTTTTCTTTTGGAATTCGGGCTTGAAATCCACCTTCAGGGCTTCCAGCATCTGGTAGATTCCCAAGGCCACGCCCTTGGAGTAGTAAAAATAATCATCCACCTCGAACCAGGATACGGGTTTGCCGTCGGCCTCGGTATCCTTGACCAGGTTGTTATAACAGCTCCCCAGCAGGTCCCGGTAGTCGTTCAGCAGGGCAATGAGGCTGTTGACCCGGGTATAGAATTTGGCTCGGCCCATCTTCAGGTCATGGATATACCACTTCAGGTCGTTCATGGCCTCCCGGTACTTGCCCGGCGCCGAGGGAAACCAATATTTATCGGCGCTGACCATTAAGTAATTCATGGCTTCATTGACCCGGGGATTATAAGCCTCGGTATTGGCAAAGCGGGTCAGGTTTTCATTCAAGGCCACCACGGAGCGCCGGGCCACTTGCAGGACCCCGATCTGCTCATTGTTGACGTTATCCGTCAGGCTCATTTTGCCGAACAGGATGGAACTGGGCCGCCAGCCGAACCAGCGCTTATTCACCTGTTCGTCAATGATCTTAATCAAGGCCCTGGTAAAGGCCTCCCCTTCCACGGTGGTCGCGCTCGGTTCCACAACATGCGCCGGCGGGGGCGTGTGGCCCAGGGATTCCGAGGAAGGCGGCTCCTTGGGTTGGGTGGGGGCCAAGGCCTTGGCCTCCGGCTCTTTTTCCCCCGGGGGCGGCACCACCGGCGGGGGTGCGCCATGGTTCTCAGCGACGGCCGGGGTTTTGGTCAATTCGTGGGTAGTCTGGCCGGGGTGGAGATAATGCCAGCCGAACAGGCCGCCCACAAAGAGCAGGACCACCGCGGCCACCAGGAGAAAACGCTGCCGCAGGAGGCGGAATAAGAGACCTTTCTTAGGTCCGGTTGATTTTGTAGATGGGTCCGGGTCCGATTGGGGATTTTTTTTGAATTTCATGAAGATCTTGTCACCTTCCTTAAGCGCGCGGCTTAGGATTTATGCGGATGATCACCGAAGATATCCGCTCTGAAAACATAGATCTGGGTCCTGGGATCCTTCCAGGCATCCGGAGGCAATCCCGCCTTTTGGCAGGTCTGCTCCAGAAAAGTCAGGCGGTCCCAATGATACTCGGTGGCCACCTGGGGCAGGAGTAAGCCCCGGTT
>CAYNMI010000182.1:3987-5740 GCA_964398095.1 uncultured Desulfobacca sp. | reverse complement strand
CCGGTCCCAGGGTGGGCAGGGCCTGGGCTATCTGCCGGGCCAGCCAGCGGGCCTCCAACTCCCGGGCCGCCAGGCGGCTTTCTCCGGCAAACAGCGCCAGATACGGGGCCGGACCCGCCGGCGCCCCGGGGCGGGGCGCGGCCCGGTGGAACCGGGCCCCGGCGGCGCCGCTTTTCATGATGGTGGCATCGAAGACCTCGTTGGCCCAGGCAATGAGGGTCCGGGTGGCCCGGAAGTTGGTGGTGAGCCAGAGGGGGGTGAGGGGCAGGGGGGCGGCGCCGCCGCAGGGCAGCCCCTGCCGGGACGCCATGAACAGGCGGGGCTTGGCCTGGCGCCAGCCATAGATGGACTGCTTGGGGTCGCCCACCACCATCAGGGTGCGGCCGGCGCCGGCCTGCCAGCCGGCCATCAAGCGGCAGAGCAGGTGCATCTGGTTCTGGCTGGTATCCTGAAATTCGTCCACCAGGAGGTGCTTGAGACGCCAATCCAGGCGGAGCATGATCTCCGTGGGGTCGTCCTCGGAAAGGAGGTTCAGGGTCGCGGCCTCCAGGGCCACAAAATCCAGGGCCCCCTGCCGGGCGCAAAGCTGCTCGTACACCCGGAGGGCTTCCCCCACCAGGATGACCAGGTCCTGGAGGGCCGCGGCTTCCGCTGCCGAGGCCCCGGTGGGCGTCAGGTCCCGGCACTGCTTCAGAGATCTGACCACCATTGCGGGCAAATCCTGGATCAGGGCGGCCCATTTGTTCTGATCCAGACCGGCCGGGAAACCCTGTCGGGCCGCGAGTTGTTTGCGGGGCTCGCCCTGCTTGGTGAGCAAAACCGCAGCCACCGCCTGCCAGTCGGAGAGATCAGCGGGGGCGGGGCCGGGGAGTGCCGGCGGGAGCGGAGCGCCCAGGGAAGAGCCTTGTAAGTTCTGCCAAAATTCGGCCCAGACCTGTCCCAAGGCGCTCTGGGCCAGGCCGTCCCGCAGGCCTGCCAGGGACGGCAGCAGCACCATCTGGAAGCGGTCCTCCAGGAGTTGCCGATAGGCCGCCGCATCCCGGCTGACACGGGCCAATTCCAGAAAATCGCCCAGGCTGTCCCGGCGGGAGAGGAGGCCGTCCAATTCTTGGGCCAGGCGCCGCCAGTCATTGTTGAGGCGCACCAGACGCCGCACCAGGGCCTGACGTCCAGGATCTTGCAGCGGGCGGGCGTTCAAACGCCGGCGCAACTCCTCCAGGGCCTCGGCCTTGAGCCAGCGGGCCTCGTCCTCTTCCAGCAGCGTGAAGTCCAATGCCGCCCCGGCCTCCTGGGGGGCCAGCTTCAGGAGTTGGGCGCAGAAGCCGTGAAAAGTCATAATGGGCAGGCGTTCCGGGGTGAGCTTGAGCTGGGCCTCATCCCCGTGCCGCCGGAAGACCGCGGCCGCCAGTTCCCGGAGCTGCACCTCCAGGGGGGAGGCCTCGGGACCGGGTTCCCGGCGTTCCCAGAGGAGGGCCATGACTCGGGCCCGGAGCTCCCCCGCGGCCTTGCGGGTAAAAGTCAGGGCCAGCATTTCCTCCGGGGCGTCCACCCGGGCCAGAAGGGTGAGGAAGCGGGCCAGAAGCACCGAGGTCTTGCCGGAGCCCGCGGGCGCCTCCAGGTGAAAGCTGTCCTGGGGGCTTAGGGCCTGGTCCCGGATGGCCTGATCGGCGGGTGGGGTGGTCATTTCTGTCCTCGTAGGTATAGGGTTACTGAGGGAGGGGGCCAGGGGCACCCGCCCCTGCCCCCTCCCTCA
>CAYNMI010000182.1:0-3977 GCA_964398095.1 uncultured Desulfobacca sp. | reverse complement strand
GGGGGTGGGGGCGTTAATCATAGTCGTCCCGGCGGGGCGGTTCGCGCACCGCCCCTACAATTCCTCTGTCTCGTCCGGTTCCGGGGCAAGGCCGCAAATCAAGGCATACGGGCAGTATTGGCAGGCCCCCGGGTCGTTGCCATCCGGGGCCGGGGTGGGGTCGGGACGGAAATCTCCCGCGGCCAGGCGCCGACCCAGGGCCGCAACCTGCTCCGCCAGGGCCGCGGCGGCCTGCCGCCACTCCTCCGGAGAGGCGTCAAAATCCTCATGTTTCAGGTGCTGGTCCCGGGACGACTTGAGGCCGATGAACCCGGCCCGCAGGGACGCGGCCTCCCGGAGTCCCGGCACCCGGCCCTGCTGCACGGCCAGGAGATAGCAGGGCAACTGGGGTTCCTCCGGTTCTACTAATACTTGTTTCGCCTTGGGGATGGCGCCGGTCTTATAATCCCAGACCACCAGGTCGGAGTTTTCCGGGTGATAGTCCAGGCGGTCGATGCGCCCCCGCAGGGTAAAAGGCCAGTCCGGGCCCTGGAGGTCCTGGAAAGATACCTCGGCGCCCAGCCAGCGCCAGCCCTGCTCAAAACGCTGCCGTTCCAGGCTGAGCCATTCCCACAGCAAGCCGGGGTCCCCCAGCCAGCGGTCGCCTTCCGCCTGCCAGTGAAGATCAAAACTTGCGGAGGCCAGAATCTGGCGGGCGGTCTCCTGAAGCAGTTCCCGGGCGCGTTGGGGATCCCAGGCCCCCTCCCGGTCCAGAATCTCCTGAAAGGCGGTGGTGAAGCGGGCCAGGACCGTGTGGAGCAGTTGGCCCCGCTCCCGGGGGTCCAGACCGGCCTCGATCTCCGGCAGGTCCCGGATTTTCAGCAAAACTTCCAGCAAGAAGCGGCAGGGACAGGCCAGTCCGGCGCTTATCTGGCTCAGGGAGAGCTGGGGCGGCAGGGGCCAGGGGAAGGGCTGGTCCGGGTATCCCGGCAGGGCCGGAGCCGCGGGGGCGTGAAACACGGCCTGGATGGCGGGGGCGCGCAGCCAGGCGGGGTCGGGGCGGCTGAGGACCGGCATCTCGGCCGGGCTCCACTCCCCTAAAAACACCGGGGCGCCCACCCGTTCTTCCTGGTCCACCACCTCGGGCCGGGTCAGGGTGAGGTGGGGCGCGGTTCCCAATAAGTTATTGAAGAGTTCCGCGGCAAACTGATGCTGGCTCTGATAGGTGCCCCCCAGGACCAGGCGCTTTTCCTCCGGGGCGAGCAGGGGCAGGGGCCGGGGCGGGGCCGGCAGGGTCCCGGAGTTCATCCCCAGGCAGAAGACCCGGGAAAAGTCCAGGCCCCGCATCTCCAAAAGGCCCAGGACCTGGATGCCCGCGGCCTGAATCCCCGGTCCGGGCAAAATAACCCGCTGGGCCCCGATATGCAGCCACTCTAAAAATTCTCCGGCTGAAAGCTTCTCCGAGCCCAGGGCGGTTTCAAGTTCGGGCAGGAGCCCGGCCAGGCGATGCCAGGGCTCCCTTTCGGCCTCACCGAGCCCCCGGGGGAAGCCCAAATCCTGCCAGGCGACCCGGAGCCGGTGGCACCATTGCCCCGCCGGGGCCGGCGACGGCCTCAGGGAGTTCCAGACCCGGTCCAGCCGCTGGAGAACTTCGACCTCTGCCTCGGGGGGCCGGGAGCGGAGCACCGCTTGGCGGAGATCATCCCAGCCCTGGTCCAGCCGCGGCTCCCGGAAGGCCCGGTCCCAGCCGCCCAGGCGGCGGCCCTGGGCCTGCACCGCCCCGTAATACGGGGACAGGAGCAGAGAGACCAGGTCTTCCCGGGATTCCCGGGCGGCGATGAAGGTCAGGGGCAGAAGGGCGGCTTTAAAAAGGGGGACTGCGGCCAGGTTTGGCCCCTGGGAAAAATTATAGGCCCAGCCTTCCGGGGTTTGGGGCGGCCCCAGCAGTTCGGCCAGGACCCGGGGCAGGTGGGGGGTATAGGTATCAATGGCCATGGCGGTGACCGCCAGGCGATGCAGCGGCAGGCCGTCGCGCCGGGCCGCCTCCACCAGCCGGGCCGCCACCCAATGCAGTTCCTGGTCGGGGTCGGGCAAGACCAGGGCGTCCCGCACGACCTCCAGGTCGCCCCGCACCTGGAGGTGGATGACCTGGGTGCGGCGGCTGAGTTCCTGGAGCCAGAGCTCTTCCATGGGAGCCGGGGTTTCCAGGCCCGCGACCAGCACCCGGGAGGGCAACGCGAGCCTGCCGTCCCGGAGGGCCGCCAGCAGATACGCCGGGAGTTCCCCGGGACTCAACCAGCCGCCTTGCCGCAGCAGGTCGACATAGATGCGGGTGACCCGCCGTCGCCAGGTCACCAGGGGTGAATCCGCACCCGCGGCGGAAGGCGGGCGGGCGCCGAGTCCCGCCAGGGAGTGGCGGCAAAGGATAGTGTAGGTCTCATCCAGGGCCTGGGCCCAGGCCAGCTCCGGGGTGGGGCCGGGCGGCGGCGGGGCCGCGGCCAGGGCCTGGCGCCACCGGGCCAGGCGCATGAGGGGCGGGGCCAGGGCCTGCTCGGACCACAATCCCCGGAAGAGCTCCGACCACCAGGCGTTCAGGGTGTAGAGGGCCAGAGGCTCCCAGGCGGGGCGGCCCGCGGCGATGGCGGCCAGGCGCTGCCGGTGCCAGACCTGATGCGCCAGCCGCTGGTGGGGGATGACCACCAGGGTTCCCGGGCCAGCGTGGGCCAGCAGGTAGTCTTGCAGGGCCGCGCCGGAGGGGAAGAATTTGGTGGAAGTCAACCGAGGGCTCCTGGGGGCGAGGGCCGGTAACGGTCTGGCCCGCGGCCGGGGCGGTTACTTTGGGGGGAAAAGGCGAAAAGGCGAAAAGGCGAAAAGGATTCAGGCAGGGTTTCGTAGGGCGGGCAAGGCCCGCCGCATTTGGCCGAAATTTTCATAAGGCAGATTGTGGGCGGCACCGGCGTTTCGCCGGTGCCTGGTGCAGGGTGCGCAGTGCGCACCCTAGATGGCGGGCAGTGCCCGCCCTACATTACTCAGTTGGCGGCGGGTCCGGAGGCCCGCCCCATCGTCATGTCAAGCCTGGTGCTCCTGGCCGTGGGAATTCAAAATTTCCCGGAGTTCCTCGCCTTCCAGGACCTCTTTCTCCAGGAGGATTTTAGCGGCCTTCTCCAGCACGGCCCGCTCCTTTTCCAGGACGTCCCGGGCCCGCTGGTGAGCCCGGGACACCAGGACCGCCACCTCCTGGTCGATCTCCTGGGCCGTGGTTTCGCTGTAATCCTTGGAACCGGGGGGCATCATACCGTCCAGGAACAGGGGCCGCCGCTCCCGCTCGAAGGTGATGGGACCGAGCTTTTCACTCATGCCGTACTCCCGCACCATGGAACGGGCCACGTCCGTAGCCCGGTAGAGGTCGTTCTGGGCCCCGGTGGAAATCTCGTTGAAGATCAACTCTTCCGCCACCCGGCCGCCCATCATCACGGCCATCCGGTCCTCCAGTTCGGTTTTGGTCATGAGATAGCGCTCTTCGGTGGGCAGTTGCATGGTATACCCCAGCGCCCCGATCCCCCGGGGGATGATGGAAACCCGGTGTACCTTGTCGGTGGTGGGCAGGGCCTCGGCCACCAGGGCGTGCCCGGTCTCGTGATAGGCCACGATCTCTTTTTCCTTGGGGTTCATGACCCGGTTGCGCTTTTCCAGGCCCGCCACCACCCGGTCGATGGCCTCTTCGAAGTCATCCATTTCCACGGCGTCTTTATTTTTTCGGGCCGCAAGCAGGGCCGCCTCATTGACGATGTTGGCCAGATCGGAGCCCACCATACCGGGGGTGCGGGCCGCCAGCGTATTGAGGTTGACCTCGGAGAAAATTTTGATGTTGCGCGTATGAATCTTTAAAATATCTTCCCGCCCCTGGAGGGAAGGCCGGTCCACCAGGATGTGGCGGTCAAAGCGCCCGGGCCGGATCAGGGCCGGGTCCAGGATCTCCGGCCGGTTGGTGGCGGCCA